>NZ_JBFRPJ010000092.1:0-7525 GCF_041471945.1 Vibrio sp. 10N.261.51.A4 | reverse complement strand
ATTGGGGGTCAGTTCATTTTTGCGGCTTTTTTAATTCTTACTATTTAGACGTAGATAGCAATCTATCTGTGTATCTGCCTGTCTAAAATGGCAACTCAACCTGCATCATTAGGTCGGCGTCACGTGAGTCGTGCCAACGATAATCAAAGCGCATACGCGGCTGCCCTTCGACTTTCTCGCCAAAACCGATACTAAGTTGAAGACCATGATTCATCAACCACTCTTCAGTCGACATATCATACTGCTCGTCTTCAAGGTCTTCTGGAAACCACATACCCAAGCCAACATAATTTGACTCAATGCTTTGTGTCAGCAATGGCGAGTCTTTACTTTGAAGAACCCAATCAGACCAATAGTCCGGTGTGCTTTCAGGTTCATCATCGCTCAGCCCGCTGATTTCCATCATACGTTGGCCAAAAGACTCGATGCTGGTCGAGAAATCTAGACAGTTGTCATCTTCATCAGAAGTCAGCATGATCGAATCTAGGCTAAAAAAATCACACTCAGCATACGCAGGCATACTGCATGCTGCCATGATCAACGTCGCTGGTATCGCGCTCTTTAGCATAGTCCTCTGACCTCTTGATTAGTGAACTTACATTATCTGATACAGTCCACTATCTTGCAACATCTTTGTAACTGACTTTGTACTCAGTTTTGCCACATCGCTTCCACTTATCAGTGCATTACGTATGTCTGTACTGCGAATTTTCACTTTTTCAGGGCAAGCCATTACAGACCACTGCTCGGTAATCTCATCTGATTTATAGAAAGATGAGAACTTAAAGAAGTTATCTGGGCCAATAACAAACGTCAGTTCAGCGTCACGATGTAACTTTTGAAGTTCACTGAGCACGGCATAAGTCGTGACGCTTTCACCTGGGGTAAATAGGCTCTTTTCGATCAAAGAAAGCTCCACTTGATCCAGTGAAAGATCGCTAATAAATGCGTTAACTAACTGACATCTCGTATCAAAGTCTAGCATCTCTTTTCCCCAAGCATGGGCAATACTTGGAACGAGTAGAATTTTGTCAAAGTGAGCCAACGAATCAATCACACTTTTGTGCCCTAAGCTCGGCGGATTAAACGCACTACCGAAAATGGCTATTTTTTCCATTATTAATTACTGCCTTCTCTTTCTAAGCTTGTGCAAAGAGGTTTTTAAATCGGATGATTTAGGTATGATAACACTAGATTTTTAATTTGCTTGCAGGAAAGGAATACGAATGGAACAGTTAATTCGTGACGAAATGCGCGTACTACCTTCAATTGACCCTCACTTCGAAGTGACTCGTCGTGTGGACTTTATTAAAACGAAACTTCAGCAGTCAGGCTGCAAGTCTCTGATCCTTGGTATCAGTGGCGGTGTGGATTCGACAACTTGTGGCCGTTTAGCACAAATGGCCGTTGATAGCCTAAATGAAAACGCTGGTAGCAACGACTACCAATTCATCGCGGTTCGCCTGCCTTACGGTGAACAAAAAGATGAAGACGAAGCGCAACTTGCGCTGTCTTTCATTCAGCCTTCTCAATCTGTTTCTGTAAACATTAAAGCGGGTGTTGATGGGCTTCACGCTGCATCTCACATTGCTCTAGAGGGCACAGGCCTACTACCAACAGATTCAGCAAAAATCGACTTTGTGAAAGGCAATGTGAAAGCTCGAGCTCGCATGATCGCACAATACGAAATTGCAGGTTACGTTGGCGGTCTTGTGATTGGTACTGACCACTCAGCTGAAAATATCACTGGCTTCTACACCAAGCACGGTGACGGCGCATGTGATTTAGCGCCTTTGTTTGGCCTGAACAAGCGTCAAGTTCGTGAACTTGCAGCAACGCTAGGTGCGCCAGAGCTATTGGTTAAGAAAGTGCCTACTGCCGACCTAGAAGAGCTTGATCCACAGAAAGCCGACGAAGCAGCATTGAACCTTTCTTACGACCAAATCGATGATTTCCTTGAAGGTAAAGAAGTCCCTCAAGACGTGTCAGACCGCTTAGTAGGCATCTACAAAGCAACACAGCACAAGCGTCAACCGATCCCAACGATCTACGATTAATTGTTTGAATTAATCTTAGAATCAAAAAGGCCGGAAGTTCATTTCAGTGAACTTCCGGCCTTTTCTATTCAATGTGCTTTTCTTTCTGGCCTTCCGACCTACCGAGTTAGTCTACAACTTCGATATCAGTTTGAGGCACACTGCAACACGCCAGTATTTGCCCCATGTTGCGTTCATGATCTTGCAACGCCGGTACATCAGGTTGATGAACTTGCCCAGACTCAAGGGTCACTTTACAAGCACCACAGAAACCCGCGCGACAGCTTGATGCGATAGACACACCTGCCGACTCAGCTTGCTCTAGTAGTGTTGATTGGTTGTTGCCTTCGAACAGGTAGCCGTTAACGCTCAACTGCAGTTGCTTCACCGCTTCTTCCGTTGATTGAGCAACACCAAACGCTTCTTGATGATAATGCTGAGGATTCAGCCCCATTTGAATCAGCAATTTCTTGGCATTATCCATAAAGCCGTCAGGGCCACACACGAATGCTTGGCGCTTATGAAGGTCCTCAATTTTGGCGACATGAGACACACTCAAACGACCTGACAAACCATCCCACTCTTTCGTTGGTTGGCTTAGTGAATAAATCACACTTAGACCAGCATGTTCGCGAGCGATCTTATCAATCTCAGCTTGATAAGGGATATCTTCTTCACTGCTGCATTGGTGATAGAACACCACATCATCAATCTGACCATGGTCGGCTAAGTAACGAAGCATCGACAACATAGGGGTGATGCCGCTTCCCGCTGATAACAGCAGTAATGGATGTGTTGGGTTATCTTCTAAGTAGAATGCGCCATCTGGATTCTGAGCAACTAGCGTGTCACCGACTTGGAAGTGATCATTGAGCCAGTTTGAGATTTGACCATCGTCCACTCGCTTCACGGAAATCGCCAAACGACCTGCGCGTGAAGGGCTAGAAGATAACGTGTAACGACGAGACACTTTCTCGCCATTAATCACCATTTCAATCGGTAGATGCTGCCCCGGCTGATAGCTTGGTAATAAATTGTTCTCTTTCGCTGGCTCTAGCCAAAAGGTTGTGAAGTCGCGAGCGATCTCTTCACGCTCGACGCAAGTTAAGTGCAGTGACTCGACCCAAGAGTCTTCGTAATGTTCTTTCTCTTTGGTTTCAAGTACCTCAACAACGTCACCCGCTTTCACCAGACCTTCATTTTTCGCCACAAGGTTCTGACCAAAGAAAACGCCACCACGTTCATTGGCTCTGAACGTAGAAAAGGTATTGAGTGGCTCTTTTGTTGCTCTGAATTCGCCGCTCTCAACATCGACTGTCGTTAGGATACAGCGCTCACAAGGCTTCACCGCTTCGAATTCAACCTCACCAATTCGAATGCGCTTCCAACCATCTTCAGCAAACGCTTCAGTGTTTGAGACGACAAAATTGGTGCGGAACTGATCCATTGAATGGGTTTCAGGGCTGCGGCGATTGAGTTCATCAAGAGAGGCTTGGCTGATCACTAACATTGGGTAACCGTCAGCAAAACTCACATTGTGACCGAGCTTTTCACGAACACGATTCGATTGCTCGCCAGAAAACAGTAGCTCAACGCGCACGCCCAACACATCACTGAACCAATCATCCGCCTCGTCGTTGGTGGTATACGCAGTGAAGCTATCTTTCCACACTGTTGCAGGCGCTTCTTGCATCTTGAAGTTTGCATATTTTAGGCGCAGCGGTTCTTTGCCTTCGTAAGTAAAAATCAAACCGTCTGGCTGCAAGCTAGAAGACACATTGACCATTTTAGGGTACTTACGCGCCGTCACCATTGAGCCGTCAGCCAAGGCCAACATAAAACGTCTGTCGAAGGTAAGGCCCTGTTTTTCGACCCAAGCAGAAGAGAGTGCAATCCCACCTACTGATTTAACCGGAAACACATTAATTTGAGATAAGGAGGGCTGTTGACCTGAAAGCTCTTGCTCCAAAGCCTTTTGATCCAAAGGTGACTGCGACATAACGATTCCAATGTTTTGTTGTTTGTCCCAATGCTAACAAATGGTTATAAATAGATAAACTGGCAGGCATTAAACACTTGATACTAAGTAGGCATGATTAAACTAATAGAATGGCATTATGTTCCGGCAAACCTAAAACTCTTGAAACTAACGATGATGCTTTACACACTAAAAGTAACCCGAATTTATTCACGCTATTTTTAAGTAGATCAGCAATATGCTGCACCTTGTTTCGACAATTGACTCAATGAGCCAGGTTTGCCTAAGTGATAGCCCTGAAAATAATCTATGCCCTGCGATTGTGCAAAACGTAAATCTTCATGGTTTTCTATACCTTCAGATAACAATTCAATCTGATACTTCCGAGCTAAAAATCTAAGACGCTCCCAAAAGGTCGAATTATCACTCCGGTTTCTCATTAACGACCGATCTATTTTCACTATGTTCGGTTTAACAACCCTAATCAGTGCTTCACCAGTGCTATAACCACTGCCATAGTCATCTATCGCGATTTTAATTCCAAGACCACGACATACTCCAAACTGGGACATCATCCTTTTCTCGTCAATGCCAACCGGGTATTGTTCATTCTCAGTAAGCTCAATCCATAAGGTTATACCCAACTTATTACATGCTTGCCAAATTGGGGAAATATCACGTAGAAAAGTGAAACTTAAAACGTGATCAGGGGAGATATTAATAGTCAGAAAATCAATCATTTTCTTCTGAGACAATAATTCCTCGGACACTCTTAACAAGAATATTTGAGTAAACCATGCAATCTTCTTAGAGTCTAACAGACAGCGAATTGACGATTCAACATCGTGCCCTTTTTCCCAACGTAACAAAACCTCAGCACCGACAGTTCCATTGCCATTAGTTATCGGTTGAAAAACAGGATAAAACAATCCCTGATTAACATCGTCAATAAGTGCTTCGGCTTGTAAATTTTCAGACAACATATTCGTATTCATAAACAAACCTCTTTTTGTGATTAATCCATACTACAGATCAATAACTAGCAAGGATTAGCATGAACAAATCATATGTAGCTTTACATGCCTACTTCTTAACCGTGAAGACAAACTGCATAAGTAGTTAAACGAACTCCTGTACAAATACACAATGCCGTTTCAAAACGGTAATCTCGAGTCTGTTACATTTAGATAGGTTATTAAAAACGCCATAAACTATCATAGATGACTATACTTCAATTAGATCAAATTACGCTTAGGGATAATGTATGTTTGGTGACTATTTAAAGGAATTGAGAGTCTCACTAGGTCTTACTCAGAGTGAGCTTGCTGTTAAGTTAAACCTTGCAAATGAAGAGTTTCGCTCTGTAGACGTGGTAACTCTCAGTCGTTGGGAACGAGGAAAAACCAAACCAACACTTGCAAAATGCCTAAGAATCTTGCGTTGTTTACAGGTTGACCTGAGTGACTTTTATGAATTAATACCTAATCCAAACGAAACAAAGCTACTAGACGAGGTTGAACAACTTCGTTTTAATAACAGGGTAACGAAGCTTTCATCATTAAGTTATGAAGAGCCACAAGAGCCACAATCAACTTTAATTACTGAGATGCCACTTCTTTTGAAAGATGATGACAAGATACTATCTAGCCTTAAAATCTTTTACGAAACAGCCATCCATACACCGAAGGGTTTTTTCGACATTAATCTATATGACTACCAACAAAACAAACGAGCTATTTTAAAAAGATTTATAACAGAAAGCGGGCAGTTGGTAGGTCACTCAATTAGTTTTATATTCGAAAGTGACTATTTTGACAAAGTTACTCATTCAAAAATCATTGATATCGACCTGACAAAATCTGTCAGTTATAAAAATTCGACTAAGTTATCGGTTTGTAATTATAATCGTTACTCTTCTAATTTCCAGATATTTCGATGTATGTTAGTTTCTCAATTTATAAACCTAATTCACTATTCAAATGTTCAACGTTATTATTTCTTTAGTGCATGGCCTGAAATCGGACAAATTTTAGAGCAACTTGGATTTAAGAAAATAGCATTTGATATTGAGTCAGAAAAAGGAGGTTTTAAATTAGGCAACCGCTCATTCGAACATTGCTTATACGAAATTGATACAGCGACACTTCTTTCTCAACCCGAAATAATAACCCTCATAAAAACAACCCAGTGGGATAACCAATACTCAATCAAAAATCATTAGGCATAGCCAAACAGACTTTAAATTAAGATGCCTACCATCTTAAGTTTCTACACATAATAATACTTCGCCTTATGCAAAAGATTGGAGAAAACTACTGTGTTTGGCGAATACTTAAAAAAATATCGAATCGCGAATGAACTAACACAAAGTCAAGCAGCTACAAAGCTCAACTTACTCGGAGGAGATCTATCGAACATTGATACCGTTACACTTAGTCGATGGGAAAGAGGAACAACTAAACCAACTCTTAGCCGTAGTATTCGTGTTTTGCGAGAATTTACCAACGATCTTGAGCCTTATCTATCTAAAGTTAGTCATTTACAACATCAAGACCCTAGTTCTAAAAATAGAATTGATCAATTCAATACTCTGATGGAAGAGAAATACCGTAGTTTAAATAACTTGATCGCCAGAGCAAATTATCAGTCAACATCGATGATCGAACACAATCCTGTTTGTGAATATCCGATTGGAAATTCTAATGATAGTGAGATTGTAAATTCTGTACTTGTTTTTCATGAGAAAACCTCTGATGAGAATATTAAGCATGGACTCTATAAAATCGATTTTTTAAAATATTGCAATGAAAAACGTTTCATTGCCTATAAATATGTCGACAGCGTCACAGGGGAGCTATTAGGACATAACATAGGCACTATATTCACGACTGAAGGTATGATCTCCGAAATTGAAACACTTTCTCAAAAGTCGATTGATGAAATAGATTTAAGAAAAACCGTTCCTTATAATAAAAGACGAAAATTAGCTTATTTTGCGGTGAGCCATCATTCGCTGTACGAGCGACCTTTTCGTCTACAATTAAATAGAGAATTCAGGTTTCTAGCAAAACACGCTAACATTACCGACTACTACACAACAGTTGCTATAAAGAGCTCAGCAGAAGTACTCGAAAAAATGGGATTTTCTGTTGTTTCGTACGAGAAAAAATCAACCAACGGTGCAATCAAAATTGGTAAACACTATTATTCTAAAGCTTTAATGCACATAAAAACAAGCCAGCTATTTACTCAACCCGAGTTCTTGAACTTGCTTACAGGCTGTCAAACCTGTTCAAACCCATGCTCAATTAGCTCTCAGTGTTGCTAAGCGGTCTCTTTCCGCGCACATTAACAGGAGTACCAATCCATCGAAAGATAGTTCTGATGGATGAACTCCTGCTTGCTTCAATCTTTCAAAACACAGCTCTACAGTTTTGACATTCGTATTCGATATTATTGAACCAATATACCTCATTATTTTCCCACTTAAATTGGCTTTGTTTCCTAAATC
>NZ_JBFRPJ010000091.1:0-29509 GCF_041471945.1 Vibrio sp. 10N.261.51.A4 | reverse complement strand
TTACGGGGTCACTTCAAAAAAGCGGCTCTTGATTTTCAAACTATTCGAATTCGTTCAGATTACTCTTTACCGAATACGTTGTTCTCTTGCTCTTGTACACGGATGAAAGTCGTACGCTTAGTTAGCTCTTTAAGCTTTGCTGCACCTACGTATGTACAAGTTGAACGTACACCACCAAGGATGTCAGAAATTGTGTTGTGAACAGAGCCACGAAACGGAAGTAAAACAGTTTTACCTTCAGCAGCACGGTACTTAGCAACACCACCTGAGTGCTTGTCCATAGCCGACTGTGACGACATTCCATAGAACTTCATGAATTGCTTACCGTCTTGCTCTACAACTTCGCCGCCTGACTCAGAGTGACCTGCTAGCATGCCGCCTAGCATTACGAAGTCAGCACCGCCGCCGAACGCTTTAGATACGTCACCCGCACATGAACAGCCACCGTCACCGATGATCATGCCGCCAAGGCCGTGTGCTGCGTCGCCACACTCGATGATTGCAGAAAGTTGAGGGTAACCTACGCCTGTTTTAACACGTGTAGTACAAACAGAACCAGGGCCGATACCAACCTTAACGATGTCTGCGCCAGCTAGGATTAGCTCTTCAACCATGTCACCCGTTACAACGTTACCAGCAGAGATAACTTTAGTCGGGAATTCAGCACGTACTTTTTGTACATACTCAACTAGGTGCTCTGAGTAGCCGTTAGCGATATCAATACAGATAAATACGAATTCGTCGCTAAGCGCCATGATTTGCTTAGTTTTCTCAAACTCAGCTTCAGAAGTACCTGTTGAAACAAATACGTTGTTCAGCGTTTTCTTGTCTGCTGTTTTTGCGAACTCAGCCCACTGCTCTACTGTGTAGTGCTTGTGTACTGCAGTCATAACACCGTGCTCTGCTAGAGCAGCTGCCATTTCAAAGCTTGCTACCGAATCCATGTTCGCTGCAATTACTGGAGTACCAGACCATTGACGACCGCTATGCTTGAATGTAAAATCGCGGGTTAATTCAACTTGAGAACGGCTTTTAAGGGTAGAACGCTTCGGACGGAAGAGTACATCTTTGAAACCTAACTTAAGTTCTTGTTCGATACGCATGATAATTTGTCCTGTAATCATATTACGTGTCGTGCGTTTTCGGTAAGCGTTGGCAGACGCTTTACTGAGTTTCGGACACAAAAAAACCGGAGCGTTGGCAGACGCTCCGGTTTTCAGCATTATAGGCTGTGATTTACTAACAGCAAGTCTGATATTTCATTTTTTTTTGTGCTATCCTCTCAAAGATTCCATATCTGGTAAAAGCTTCCCGCCCGTCATTTCCTACTAAATTCATAGTAATTAATAACTTAACAACATATTCACGCAAACGCTGTCGGTTTATTGCGCAAACGTTTCCCTTGCAAATTCGGCGAAAAAATCTTCGATAAGGCAAATTTGTGAAAAAAGTGCCCTTTAATCACATAAAAATCACACTTTTCTTGAATCAAAAAATGCGTTTTTTCTTAAATAATTTCATTTTTTTCTGACTTTTTCGCTTCGAGTGCCGATCTCAGCCCTCTTTCATTAGCCCTGAAATTTATAAAGTACAAAGGCAAGATCGATTAGCACGTTCGAAACTTGGATGAGCGGGGTAAAGTCCACAAAATATGGCAGGTTAGATGCGCTTATTTATGAGAACCCAGCGGATACAAGCCGCTGTTGATAGAGCCTAACAACAACTCGACTAAAGTTAACGAACACGGAACGCCTTTCTTTAGTTCGAACTCATTACTACAGGATCAGATACAAAAATGGCCAAGGGGATTAACCTTGGCCATTTTTATTTGGTTTTCAGAGTGCTCTTATAAGGCGATTCAATTTTCACCTTAAGGTACGTCAAGCCTTTTTCTGAGACATCAGAGCTTCAGCAGTCGCATCTTGAATCGACAAGAACAAGGATGTCACTTGCCCAGTTGGAGAACGCATCGGGTTAAGCGTGACGTTCTGATACATAAAGTCGGCTTGCTGAGTTACTGGCCTCACGTTGCGGCACTTAAACAGATAAGGCCTTTGTTGCCACGTTATGAAGCTACGGCAGCCTAGGTCATAAACCGGTTTTGTTTTAAGCCTAAACCACTCTTCAGGAATTTCAGGGAATAACTCAAAGATCGACTTACCGATCGCATCATGCGATTGCTTACCGCTATGGTGCGTCATGAAGCCATTCCAAACTTGTACCTGAAAGTCACGGTTAATGACCACCAGCCCCATATCGACGTTTTGAACCATGTCTACCATCCAGTGGAACTGTTCAAATTCAGCAGGAAGATTCAACATATTAAAACTCCTCCATTAGGTAGGCCAATTTGTTATCTAGAAGAGGCAGAGACTCATCAACAAACATAAATAGAAGGTCACAACGGATGGACGTGCCGTCGATGTTGTAGCTGACTTCGAACGTCATGGTCTTTTTAAATGAGCCGCTGGTATTTTCAATCACCGAATCAATCGAGATGTGTTGACCTAGCAGCACAGGAGAGCTCTGGAAGAAACGAACTTCTGATTGCTCCCCTAACCCATTCAAGAAAGAGCCGACTAAGATGTTCGATACATCCATCAACAACTCTAATTCTTCTAGCTGCTCGCTTTCTGTTGGCACCTTCATGAGCTTCTTAAGATCGCTCACACTGGAATCACTCAACAAAACTAGCGCTTCACCTGCAATGCCTTCTCCACTAAAGCCTTGGCAAACACCCGACACTTGGTCGTTATCCGCTAGGTCACGAAGTGCCATGTGCAATTCACTCACTTCGAAGATGTTAACGTTCGGCAGCGGTAGGTGAACAAACACATTAAAGTGACGAGCCAGTGCATCAGCGGCACGGCCTATCGCTACGTTCACGACTTCCATATAGATATCGCGTCTGCGAAGTATTGGCAGTTCTAAAGCGGTTGGGGTAATGATTTGAGGTTGTTTTGGCGGCTCGACATGCTCACGTAAAATGGCTTTTAGCGCTTCTTTATCGATCGGCTTTTGCAAAAATGCTTTGGCGCCAAGATCCAGCACCTTCTGTTGTGCTTTTGGTTGTATGTCACCAGAAACAACGACAACTGGCGTGGTATCGCCTAAACGTTGCATCTCTTCCAATGTGCCATAGCCGTCTAATTCCGGCATGGTTAGGTCGAGGAACATCAATTTGAATTGGTTTTTAGCGAGCTCTTCAAGTGCATTAAGCCCATGAACAGCAAAAGTTATATCTGCATTTAGAGAACTAGGCAGTGACCGAGCCATCTGCTTCCTTGCTAACGCAGAATCATCACATATAAGAACTGGGAACGACATAAATGCACCACTGACAAATTAAAGCTAATTCGACCGAGTGTAACAGAACATTATGGTATCAGGTACGGGGTGAATGGATTTATATGCAGATTATTAGTAAGAATGATGAAACAGGTGGGTAAGCTATTATTTCGCATTATTCTTCATGAAAAACAATATGCTACAAAGGTAATAGCCAATCCTTGCTGTTGAGTAATAGCACTATTATATTTAACAGCAGCCTTAACAAGCGGGTTTATTAAGGCTCGACTGACTCATTCATTGAACGGCTTTATGTAGCCATGATAGAGAGCTATCCAACAAAGCTAATGCAAGAGAACTAGAACTGATATGAAGGCCATAAAATCAGTAATGCAAAACGTATGATCACAGCAAATACCAACAACGCGATCCCCAGGCGATACCATTTGTATTCGGCGATGTTCATTGGGATACGCTTGTAGAACATCGTAATCACGCCTTTCCAATCGCTACTGCGTCTTCCGTACTGCATCATGCTCGTCAAAACAAACAGTGCGCCAAGCACTAACATTCCTTTTTCAGCCCAGAACAATCCAACTTCCATTTGTGTATTCCTTGATAAAACGGTGAGCAACTCAAATCATTCTAGTCACCTTTTAGCTCGGTTTCTGTAAGACCAAGGTCTAAATTACGAAGTACGCAATTCAGGGCTTATAGGTCATTGTTGGTAATTGATAGTTCTCGGTCAGCAATACAACGTTTATCGTTCAAGGTTCCATGGTAAAGGCGAGCATCACAAGCAAATCACGTATAAGCATGATTCGACAAATCTGGAGATTGGTTGTTCTTTTGAATGACACGCATCAATTGGATAAGCAGCAGAATACCTGTCACGCCTAAGCCAACACCGATTCCGCCCCAAATCCCTGCCAATTCGAACTTAGGCATCAAATACCAAGCCGCAGGCAAGCCAAATACCCAGTAACCGATGGCAGTCATCACGGTTGGCATAGAGACAATCTTCATGCCTCTTAGCAGGTTAATCGCCAATAGCTGCCAAGCATCAACAATAAAGCACAAAGCAACGACCCAAATCACAGAAGCCAGTAGTGAAGTCATAGCACCCGTGCCATCGTCTAACTTGAAGATAGAAGCGATCATCTCAGGCCATATAATGAACACGGCCGACAACGCCACACTCAACACCGACACCAATATGAAGCTTTGAATCGAGGTTCTTTTTATTCCTTCGTAGTTACCCGCGCCAAAATCACGGCCAACCAAAATCGCCGCAGCTTGTGAGAAACCAAAATTGAAGTTCCAAGTAAAGCTTAAACATTGCAGCAAGATTTGGTGCAAGGCTAACGAAGCAATACTGATCGTGCCCGCCATCAAGGTGCCACCGTAAATCAAGCCATGCTCAAGTAAAGCAGCCAAGCCGATAGGTAGACCCATCAACAACAATGGGCTCATCAACTTGATTGAATACTCTTCTGTATTTAGCCAAGGGGCGAACTGCTTAAACTCGTCACGCTTAAATACCCAAACCGTATATCCAACCATCACGATAAATGCCGCGAGAGCCGTACCAAGCCCTAAACCTGTTAAGCCCATGTCTAATTGGAAGGTGAGAAAGTAGCTCACTGGCACATTCAGAATTACGGTGATAATCGACATCACAAGAATGGATCGCACGTTGCCAAACGCGCTAGTTAAGCCGCGAAGCACCAATAAGATAAGCGAAGGCAACATCACCCACTTCAAAGCATGGACATATTCCATGGCTAAAGTGATCACTTCTGGCGGCTGTTTGGCGGCTTCTAACACCAACGGAGCAAACCAGAAGCTGGCCATTAAAGTCACGCTGAGCACGAATGCCAACATGGTTGCGCCTTTCACCGCCAATCTAATTTGAGTATTACCAAACTCTGGGCGAGCGACGCGCTGACCATAAGCGATCGCAATCAAGTTCGCGACACAACCTACAGTGCTGCTCGCAATAATGAAGATAAAAAAGTAGATAGAGGCGCCTAAGCCACCAGCCGCAAGGGCTGACACACTGATACGCGACATCATCCAAACATCAGTAAGGACTAAAGCCATAGAGATCAGCTGTGAAATGATCAAAGGGAATGCAAGAGTGAGTATTTTTTTCATGAGCGCCTCAGTTAATTTCGCCCAAAATACGATCGATGAGGCTGGCGTTCAATTGATAAATTTGCGACTCTAACATTCCATAAACTCATGCGAACGAATTATGACCCCATATCCTAGCTTGCCATCATCACATAATGGCTTAAAAGCCTTTGAAGCTGCCGCAAGGCTGATGAGCTTTACTCTTGCTGCCGAAGAGCTGCATGTGACACAAAGTGCGATCAGTCGACAGATCAAACAGCTTGAAGATGAGTTAAACGCATCACTGGTTATTCGTAAGCATCGAGCCATTGAATTAACGGTACAAGGTCATGATTTGTATGTCGCTTTGCGAGAAAGCTATGGCAATATCGAAGCCGTTATCGCCTCTTGGAGTGAGCCCAAGCAGAAACGTATTGTGATCAAAGCGACTCTGAGTTTCGCGACGCGAGTATTGATCTCCAAAGTACGGGAATTAAACGAGCGCTATCAAGATCATGAGATCGTCATAGTTCCTGTAATTGAGGAAGACGAATCAATCAATAGCAGCGAATATGACCTACTGATCTTCCACACGCGCTTCAAAAAACGCTATGACAAAGCACCAGACATTACCTTCTTGCGGGAAGAGTTTATGGCACCGGTTTGCTCGACTAGCTTAACTAATTCTGCCAATTTAACTAATTCGACCAACTTAACGAATAAAGACACCGACCTCGATTCGATCTTAACCATGCCACGGTTGCACCCGACCTTAGATCATCACGACTGGAAAGTGTGGTTGGCCGATGTTGAATTCCCACCAAAGAAACCCGTCAGAAATACCAGTTTCTTGTCTTTAGATATGGCACTCAGTGCTTGTTTATCCGGTGAAGGCGTTACGGTCACGGATCTATTGTTAGTACAACAAGATCTCCAACGAGGCTTCTTGTACTGTCCTAAGAATGCAAAGATCCAACACAGTGCTTGGACTTACTTCATTCACCAGCGTAGTCACACGCCTATCATCAACGACCTTATTGAATGGCTTAGAGAAGAGACAACGAAAGAGATCGAGTTGCTGAAAGTACTCGCACAGAAATATCAATGGTTTGGTGTAATAGAACAGGACAAAGACTTTGGTCGGCTCTTCTAAACTAAGTTATGATTCCTGTTCCCTCAACCGATTGATATTTTTATGCCTTCTTTCTCTTTTTCAATGATCCCTGTTGGGGTTAGGTTCATGATCCTCTCTGCTTTTGGATTCGCACTGATGTCTGCGTGTGTGAAGTACATCAGCAACTACGGCATACCTGTATTCGAGATTGTTGCAGCAAGGGCTTTAGTGTCTTTGATCATCAGTTATATCGACGTTAAGCGAAAAGGCATTTCGATCTGGGGAAATAACAAACCTTTGTTGTTTGTTCGAGGCGCAGTTGGCACAGCAGCCTTGATGTGTGTTTACTACGCTGTGACCACTTTGCCATTAGCAGAAGCGACCATTCTACAATACGTGCATCCTGTCTTTACCGCTCTACTTGGTGTGTTGTTCCTGAAAGAACGCGTCCAAAAGTCGACCATGATCTGCATTGCGTTCTGCTTAGCGGGGCTATTAGTAATGGTACAGCCAAGCATGAACAGTGGCGCGAGCAGCGAGTTACCGCTATTCAGCATTATGGTGGCGTTATGTGGTGCATTTGGTAGCTCAATTGCTTATGTGATTGTGAGGAAGCTTAGCCAAACAGAAGACAGTTCAGTCATCATCTTCTACTTCCCACTGGTTGCTCTCCCAATCTCCACCGCCCTTATCTGGAACGACTTTGTGTGGCCTAGCCTATTCCTAACCATGATGTTGGTTCTGGTCGGGATTTTCACACAAATAGGCCAATACGGTTTAACCAAAGCGATGCAAACCCAAGCAGCAGGCAAGGCTTCAGCTTACTCATACGTTCAGATCGTATTCTCAGCACTATTAGGTGTGTGGATCTTCAATGAGATTCCATCAGTTTGGACCTACCTAGGTGGTGGTCTAATCGTGACTGGCGCGCTAATCAATGTGTTTGGCAAACAACTTTTGGTGCCGTTTAAAGCTAAGTAAACACCAGCGAAAAGAGCTCAACATCAGTTAGCTAATCAGCGATTAAATAGAACGAAAAAGGGCATTGCGGATTATTCCACGATGCCCTTTTCTATAAATATTCTCTAACGTGTTTTCATGCCGCTAACCAACTTTAATAAAGCGGCGTATTACGTGATTAACTTGTGGCATTTCGTAACTTGGGATCATCACTCAAATACTCAACAAACTCGATTTCAAAACCTGCCGGATCCACAAAATAGACATTTTTTCGATAAGGTTCTTCAGCGCCAGGTTTAGCAATCGGGAAACCCGCATCGATAAGACGTTGAGTGACGCTTTCGATATTATTGGTCACATAAGCGAAGTGCGCGAGGCCAACAGAGTGCCCTGCCAAATCTCTGTTTTCACCCTCACCGTGATCACTCAATGCGATGTATTGGTACTCGTCGCCAAAATGCAGCCAGTTACGTGGCTTGCCTGACCATTCGCCTTTTCCTTCATCACGAACGTACCAGTGTGGAAACGCCGCTTTATAGAAAGTCAGCATTTCAGGGATGTCCTTGACGACTAAATTCACATGTTCAAGTTGGATCATTCATCTCTCCTTAAAGTATTCTCGTAAGCAACGTTGCATATCCTAATACCTCAAGTTAAGTTGAGGTAAAGCACTAATTTGCATTTATTTCGAGAACGTCTTTAGAGCCCAAATTGTCGTATTTGATGCGATACAAGCTTTAAGTTTAGACGACCTAATCCAATGTGACTTAACTCAGCCTCAAGAGCCAAAAAACACATGATGTATCGCTGAGATTAGACGATCCAATCACTGCACCTTGCTCAATATATACACATTAACATCTCCTTATTGACTGATACATCAAGTTACAATTCGATTTCATATTAGCCAACAACACTGATCTGGGTTAATAAACTGGTTTCACAATAACCTTATTTTTATTGGGGTCAGATAATTAATAAAAAGGAAGTTAAAGTGAAAAAATTATTAGCACTTGGTATCGCAGCGGTAATCTCGGCTCCAGCAGTAGCCGACCACAACACAATCAATGGTATGGATTTTGGTCCACTCGCAAAGTTAGTCGGCACATGGAAATCAGTCGAAACTGGCGGCGTTGATATTTCTCCAGGCCAAGAAGGCACAGAAGTGGGTGCAGGTGGTCCCGCGGTTACACCATTCTATGAAGTAATGACGTTTGAGGTTGCGGCAGATGCAACCAATGCCAGCGATCAATATCTGGTTGCTCTGTACTACAAACAAGAAGTATTCAGAAAGGCCGACGACTCTAAGTTCCACGATCAACGTGGCTACTTCATCTACGACCAAAAAAATCAGGTCGTCTACAACTCTTACTGCGTACCACGCACCACATGTGTCACCGCAGAAGGCCCTGCTGGCGATACAATGACGTTAGTTGCGTCTAAGCGTGGCATCGCTGAGTCCGAATACATGACGGACAACGCAACCACCACGGGCTTCACGATGAACATTAGCATTTCAGACGATACGCTGACGTACTCTCAAACAACAGGCTTAGAGATCTACGACAACGCATTTGCTCATACAGATTCAAGCACTCTAATTAAAGTGAAGTAGATTCAAATACAAACGCCTTTCACAGCGAAGTGAAAGGCGTTTTTCTGTTGTACTTGTAACAACAAACAAGTTTAACTAGATTGTGTATCAACCTTGGCGTAACGGTTGGCTAGCACTGCACAGTAAAAGATCTGAATCGGGTGATAAAGCATGATTGGTAGTAATATCATCCCTAGATTAGGGTTGTGAGCAAAGATCACCTTAGCCATAGGAATACCTGCCGCTAAGGTCTTCTTAGTACCACAGAATACTGCCGCGACTTCATCTTGATGATTGAATCCAACCTTTCGGGCACTCCATTGAATGCCGTGTACCATCACCATCAATACCACTAAACAAATCACCGCTGACAGCAACAACAGCATTGGTGAAAAGTCGCTCCAAATACCGTGTTCAATAGAGTCACAGAAAGCACTGTAGACGATCAGAAGTATCACGTATTTATCTAACTTATTGACCACTGACTTGTGTTTCTGAGTCCATTCAAAAAGTAACGGGCGCATCAACTGGCCGACAATCATTGGCAATAGCAGCATTTTAGATATAGAGATCACCGATTCCATCAGGTTTAGCTCTGCACCTTCCAACCCCATAAAGAGCTGGATCAGTAGAGGCGTAATGAACACGCCTAAAATACTAGAAAGTGATGCATTGAATATCGCACCCGGTAGGTTTCCTTTTCCAATCACCGTCATCGCGACCGAAGACGAAATCGTACTCGGTAATACGAAGAGGTAACAGAAACCAAAGGCCAGAGCTGCTGGCATATAAGCGACAAAGCCTTGCCCGAATATCACCCAAAGCAGTGGGTAAACTAAGAATGTCGCGCTTTGTACAAAAACATGCAGCTTCCAATTCGAAAGCCCCTCAAGAATGGCTTTGGGAGACAAACCCAAACCGTGTAAGAAAAACACCAAAGCGATGCCGAGAACAGTCACCGTATCGAGATGAAGTACCCCACCCGATTTGCCCCAATCCGGCGTAAAAACAGCAACGACCATAGCCACCACCATCCCTACAAGAAACCATTCCTTTTTCAGTTTTTCTATCATGTTGACACGCACTTTCTATAGATTCTATTTCAGCCAATAACCCGGCTCCGACGCTATTTATCCTATCGACTCTAATTTTAATTAACCACCATAAACGTAAATTAAGCTTGTCTTTATCTTGAGGGTTAACATCGTTATTAAGTTTGTTACACCCGTTTTGCTCAGGATTAATCGGATGTATGGAATGACGATGAAAACATTAGAAAACAGAGGTTTATCGAGAAGATAAGATCACTTTCAGTGATCGGAACACAAAGGCAAGCCGTAGGGACAGCAATCAAACAGTAACAAATTTAGATACCAATATTCAGCCTATTACCAATAACTACTCAGCGGGAGCAAAACATGGACAACAGAATCACCATTATTGAATTTCTCAGAGTATTTGAGTTTATTCACTCTTCCGGTGAGCAACGGGACAACAAATATCTAGTTGGCGAAATGACGGCTTGGCATGATTACGACGGTTACACCTGTTGGCTAAGCTATAAAGACGTCACGGTGACGCTGATGTTTCACGGTTCGCTAAAAATTGAGTACGACAACGCTTCAAATTACTCTGAATTTATTGAGCATTGTATGGGTATGCTTGCCACTGAACCTTCTCCATAAAACGCGAACAGACTAACGGCTAACGGAGACAATCATGAACGAAACGGCTTCATTGCTTAAGCGAAGACACCCTTTTGGCTAGTACTCAGCCTCTCCTTTTTATGGTCTCAAGTATCTGTAGCAGGCATAGGTATGATTGATTTTATACAACCGAACGAACACAAGAATTGGACAGCGACCAACGACAATGTAATGGGTGGCATCTCAACAGGCGAGCTCATTTATGTTGACAATATGAGTCGATTTAGGGGCGAGCTATCGTTAGAAAATAATGGTGGTTTCAGCTCTGTAAAGCGCTCCATTAAATCACCAGCCCATGAAATAGATAGCGCAGAGCTAGTATTCGTTGGTGATGGTCGCACTTACCAACTGAGGCTCACAACATCGAAAGATGGTAATCGAGTTCAATACAAACACGATTTTGATACCTTTAAGGGACAGCAACTTAACAAGGTGTTCCACTTCAATGATTTTCAAGCGGTATTCAGAGGTAGGCTACTGAGCGATGCACCGGAACTTAAGGCACGAGACATCAAACAAATCGGCTTTTTGATTGCAGACAAACAGCCCTCGCCTTTTGAGCTAGACCTAATACAGCTTCACTTCAGAACATCGAAACCTATCACATCACCAGAAGCTGACTAAACTGAAAACAAACAAAAGCCCCTGAAACCTTTTGACTAGCAATCAGATATCAGGGGCTTCTTCTATTTAAACCGTCAACGACTCAAAACAACGACGGATTAAAACATCAGCAACTAGTATTTGATGGCAGTTTTACCAATCGAGGCACTGCTCTCAATGCGTTGGTGTGCATCTTTGATTGTATCCACACTAAAGCCATTTAGGGTCGTGGTTAAAGTCGTTTTAATACGGCCCGAATCAATCAGATTCGCGGCTTGGAATAGGATGTCTTGCTGCTTCTGGATATCTTCGGTGTTAAACAATGAACGCGTGAACATCAGCTCCCAAACAAAGCCTGCTGATTTTCCTTGCAGCGCTGATAAGTCAATTCCACCGTCAAATTCAACAATCGAACTGATCATGCCTTGCGGTGCGATCAACTCAACCATCGCATCCCAGTGCCCTTTTGTATCCGCAACATTGAAGATGTAGTCGACGTGTTGAATGCCTTGCTCTCGCACAGACTCGACAAGGTTACGGTGGTTCACCACATGATCCGCACCCATATCCCTTACCCACTGCTCCGTTTCAGGTCTTGAAGCTGTTGCGATAACATTTAGGTTGGTCAGTTGCTTAGCCAGTTGAATCGTAATTGAACCAACGCCGCCCGCTCCACCAATGATCAGGATAGACTTTTTCTCTTCAGGACGAACACGTAGGCGGTCAAACAACGCTTCCCATGCCGTAAGCGTCGCTAGTGGCATAACGGCTGCAGCTTCATCAGAAAGGCTCTTAGGCGCTTTAGCGGTAATACGGTAGTCCACAGCTTGGTATTCTGCGTTAGCCCCCATGCGTGTTACGTCACCCGCATAGTACACACGGTCACCGACTTCGAAGCCTTCAACGTCAGCACCTTTGCCAACAACTTCACCGACTGCGTCATAGCCCAGCACTTTTGGCTGCTCAAGAGTTTTGTCTTTAGCATTACGAATACGAATTTTTGCGTCAGCAGGGTTGATAGAAGTCGCGCTCACTTTTACCAGCAAGTCATTATTTTTTAGTTCTGGCAGACTCGTTTCAAACTCAAACAAACTGTCTTGTTCTGTAATCGCAAGTGATTGAGTAAATCCGATTGCTTTCATTGTTAATGGTAATGACATGATACTTCTCCTTAAATTCGATAATTGAATCTTAGAGAATTCTCGCTTTAGATAAACAGCCTAATATTTGAATGATTCTCAAATAATTTTTGATAATTGTATTGCCGTTATCTGGGTAATGCAGACATCTAACTGCACTGCCAACGGCTTAGAGGTTAAATAATCCCTTTCTCAATCAACCAATCATGTGTGACTTGATCTTGTGGTTTACCTTCACGGCAAACTTTGTAATCCAGCTCTGCGATGATGTCATTCGAGAAGCATAGGGAATCCAACTTCTGAATCTGTTGTTCGCTGAACAGATGCTTCTTGTCGTCTCTTAAAAGAAGCACTGCTCTGTCCACTATTCCGAGTAGGCCTTTTGGCTCTTTGAGCTCACGAATATCGTAACGATAGTGCAAAAACTGAGGTTTCCACAGTGGCACTACCACCCACTCTTTGTTTGCGACTGCACTTTCAAAGGCACTGAAACAATCGTCTTCACTGCCAGGAAAGAACTCGTAGCCGGCATCGCTCAGGCCATAATCTTTCATCATCTGGATAGAGAAGCGTGTGATACCAGCGCCGGGGTTGATGCCTTGAATGGTCGAGTTCATTTTCTCGATCACTTCAGCTTTTAATAAATCAGAGACTTCAGAAACCGCCTCTTCAGGCACATAGTCTGGTACGCCCCACAAAGCATAAGGTTCATAATGAAGCCCAAGCTCGATAAGTGGCTCAACTTCTTCAACGCCCGCTTTGTAGATACCGTGACTTGATGGCAACCACGCAGAAGAAAGCATATCCACTTGGCCTGCTTTCAGCTTTTCAAAGTTCTCCTGATGTGGAGAGAAAATACGCTCTACCTCAAAACCCATGGATTTCAATACATTGGCAACCAATGATGCGGTCGTACGGTGGAACGACAAATCCGTTACACCCATTGTGATTTTCTTAGTCATCTTATCCCCCTAGATCGTAGGTTTCGTCCATACGATGTGTACTGCGCTACGTTGTCGATATGGGGAAATGATAGTGAGAAAATTACTAATGAAAAACAGCCTCATATTTGAATTATTATCAAATTATTTTTGACAATTAAGTATTTGAAGCTAACTTAGAAGCGATAAGTAGAGATAACCCATTTGCAGATTGTGATGGGGAAATATCCCAACGCCATGTTTAGAACATAATTCAATACAGGTAGATAACATGCTTCTTGAAGATTTACAGGTCATTTTGAAAGTGGCGGAGTTTCGCAGTATCACCGCTGCAGCCACCAACCTTGATATGCGCACTGCCACAGCAAGTGCAGCGGTAAAACGTGTTGAAGCGGCACTCGGTGCGGAGTTATTTGTAAGAACCACGCGCCACCTAAGGCTCTCTTCAGCTGGCGAGCGTTATTTACCGGAATGCGAACAAGCCTTAAAGATGTTGGAGCAAGCGAAGCTCAACATGCGCGAAGAGCTTGGTATTCTTGACGGTGAAATTCGCATAGCGCTTTCATCAGATCTAGGACGCAACCTAATCACACCTTGGTTAGATGAGTTCTTGCTTGAATACCCAAAGGCGACGCTTCGCACTAGCATCAGCGATAGCAATATCGACTTCTACCGAGATTCCGTCGATATGGCGCTGCGTTACGGCTCTCCGACCGATGCGAACATGTATGGTTTCAAGATATGCGATGTGCCGAGGATATTGTGTGCGGCTCCTGAATACTTGGCTGAAATGGGCACACCAAAACACCCGAGTGACTTAGCTCAGCACAATGGTTTGCTTTACCAACTCCATGACATGTTGCAAGACGAGTGGGTGTTTAACGATGGTACTCAAGATCATAAAGTGAAACTAAAAGGAAATCGCGCTTCGAACGACGCAGACCTTGTAAGACGTTGGTGTATCGCAGGTAAAGGGGTGGCAATAAAATCTTGTCTAGACATGTCTCCTCACCTGCTTTCAGGCGAAGTGGTTAAAGTTATGCCTGAATTTAAGCCGACACCTACCGAGCTGTGGTTAGTGTGTCCAAGTCGTCAATCCATCACCCCTACTGTGCGTCTACTGAGAGATTTATTCCGCGATAAAACTGCGGAGATCCTTTCGCAACTGAGCAAACAAGGCATTACAGAAGGCACAACATCTTAAGGTTTAATGTCGCTTATATAAGAAGCAGAGAGACAAAAAAGGCGTTAGCGAACTTCAATTCGCTAACGCCTTTCATCATTAGAACATCATAGCTGCATGATGAACCTTAATAAGAGTACTTAGTTTAATACTCTTAATACAAAAGCTTAGTTTGACTCGTCTTCAACATCGCAGTCTGCGCAGCACTGAAGAGCAATCTCATGTTCGAAGGTGATGGTGTCTTTACCTTCTTCAAGTAGCTCTGCGATTTCGTCTGCCACTTCTTTTTCATCATCCGCTTCGATTCCGCTTTCTAATTCTTCTTCTGAATAACCAAAGAAGTTAAGCAGTAAATACTCACGCGCTTCATCTTTCGTACAAACCACGTCTGCTGAAAGATCAGGAGTAACCTCGCCTTGTGCAAGTGTCGCTGTCACTTGTGCGATAGCATCGTCTTTCATCGCAGGCGTTAACCAACCAAGATCAGTACTTACTGTCGTTTTTTTACAGTCGAAGCAAGGCAGTTGGTGAAAGTAGTATTGAAAGGTAGTCATAGGTAAATTCTTCTTTAAATGTTGTATAGCGAGATTATGCGCGTTTTGTAGCAAAATACTATCTCAATCACAACCTGAAACCGCTTCATGCTGAGTATTTTTACCAGCGCCGCGCAAGCTGATGTGATCATTCGATAAAAGCGCTGTTTTACCTATGCTTACTCAGATTTACGCTTGTTTACATTTGTACGGGTAATATATGCCTCATCAAATAATAAGCGTGGTACCTCACAATTGCTTTGGCTCTTGCTTAGTTTCGTCGTTCCAGCTATCAGCTATGAGTTCACGGCTTACTTAACTACTTAGCTACTTAGCTCGGATTTGTTTGAAATAGCTTTGTTTTCAATTAATTTACTTGCACTTGGCTTATTTTGAACCACGCTTATTTAAATCAGCCCTTCTCGGATACCCAATCAATGCTCATCACAAAATATCAAGCCCTTGCCCTTTCATCAGTTGCTTTGCTCGCTACAGGCTGCTCACCATCATCAGATACGCCTTCGGTCAGCAACATCAGTGATTACCAAGGCTCAGCGAGTATTACTCAGGGTGTGGCGACCACCGTTGAATCGAATCTCTTTGAGTGTGCAAACGGACGTAGCCGAGTGGCGGGCGTCGGGGAGATTACGGACTCAGAAGGAAAGGTTTGGACGGTTCCAGCCAAAAACAACTTTTCAACAGGGCCGAAAGCCTTTGATCTTTATGAAGAGTGCTCAAACACCACGCCAAGCAGCCTAGCCGAAGTCGATCAAAGCTCTGTACCGGTAGCGATAGTGGATCAAGACGGTGAGGAAATAACAGGTTATATTTTTGCCGATAACTATTTCGAACTTTATATCAACGGCAAGTTAATCGCGGTAGACACCGTTCCTTTCACACCGTTTAACTCAAACATCGTCAAATTTAAGGTGAAGAAGCCTTACACGATTGCGGTGAAAGTGATTGATTGGGAAGAAAACCTAGGTCTTGGCAGCGAAGATAACCGCGGAAAGGCATACCACGCTGGTGATGGTGGCTTTATCGCGAGCTTTAGTGACGGAACCGTGACAGGTCCAGACTGGCAAGCACAAACCTTTTATACCTCACCGATTTATGACCTGACTTGTTTGAGTGAAGTGGACGGGAAGCGTCTTTCTGAAAGCTGCACCACGGAAGGAACTGACCACGGTCAAGATGCCTACGCCGCTCATTGGGAAACACCAACCAACTGGATGAACCAAGAGTTCGATTCAACATCTTGGCCTCTAGCATCGGTATATTCAGAAGACGATATTGGCGTGAACAATAAAAAAGCGTACATGAACTTTATCGAAAAATTCAGTGGTGCTGGCGCAAGCTTTATCTGGTCGACAAATGTCGTTCTCGATAATGAAGTGCTACTGAGATACGAAGTTAAGTAGCTTTATTCCTTTGTAAGCAAGCCCAGTCACGAGTATGACTGGGCTTACTACTCAAACAACTTGCTGATGTTTCTAATTCACAGCGAACCTGATCCTAATCTTGGGTCGCTTGATTACGACGAAGTTTGCGAAGTCTTGTTTGCTCCACGCGACTTAGCTTTGTAATTGTGTAACCAGCAACAAAACAACCCGATGCACAAACCCCAAAATGCGCTACCGATTCCCAGTAAATTGGTGCCAGAAGCGGTGAATAAGAAAGTAAGCAGTGCGGGTTCTCTGTAGTGACTGTCTGCCATTGATACCGCAAGACAATTCATCAAGGTGGGCATCACCGCTAAGCCAGCAACCGCAATGACAATCTCGGAGGGTACGGCGCTAAACAGCGACACAAATGACATCCCCATCACACCAGCTAACAAGTAAAACCCGCCCATACAGATCCCAGCCATATAACGTGTCTTGGGGTTACTATCCGCATTCGGGCCCATACAAATAGCGCCCGTAATCGCTGCAAGGTTATACGCAAAGCCACCAAACGGTGCGAAGATCAAACCTGTTACCCCGGTGGTGGTAATGATCTTCGATGAATCAACTTGGTATCCGTTCGCTTTTAGAACCGCAAATCCCGGTAAGTTCTGTGAAGCCATCGTCACTATAAACAATGGGATACCAACACTAAACAACGAAAAGAACTCAAAATCGGGCGAAATGAACACTGGGGTCGTTAATCCCATAGTCACCTGACTAACATCGAGTTTGCCAAAACCCACACACATGACCAATGCGATGATGAAAATGCTTGGGATCAGTAAATTTCCTAACCGCGCTTTCGCCAGAATAAATACAGCGAGCATGACCGCTACGACTTGTGCCTCTTCCATTAGCGACGTGAACAAACCCAAACCGAATTGCAATAGAATCCCCGCGAGCATCGCTGAGGCAATCGATGTTGGGATCTGTTTTAGGACTTTCTCAAATATCCCCGCCAATCCAACCAACGTGATCAACATCGAACTGAACAAAAACACGGCTACTGCCTGATTCATTGTCAGCCCTTCAAGAGATGTGATTAACAACGCCGCTCCAGGCGTCGACCACGCTGTAACCACAGGCTTCTTGTAATGAAACGAGAGCAGTAT
Source organism: Vibrio sp. 10N.261.51.A4 (assembly GCF_041471945.1). NCBI lineage: Bacteria > Pseudomonadati > Pseudomonadota > Gammaproteobacteria > Vibrionales > Vibrionaceae > Vibrio > Vibrio sp. 10N.261.51.A4. The sequence goes on along the minus strand of NZ_JBFRPJ010000091.1, from coordinate 11,773 downwards.
TGTGGTTATCCCCATGCCAATTCCCAACGCCCAAAACCATGACGCCACTTGTTCTTCGGTTGCTCCAGCACTCATTGCCGCTTGGAAAATAATCGCCGCGGCGCTCGCATAACCAATGAAAACAGCGATAAAGCCGGTACTGACGTGAGAAAATTTTAGCTTAGTCATGTTAATCTCTTCCTGCGTGCGTTATAACGTCCATAGACCAAACCTAGCACCGTGCGCTATAACGCACAACTTATTTGTAAAAACTTGTAGAGAAAATATGCAAACAGAAATTAAAGTTGGCGTTAACTTGAAACGCCTTCGCCAAGAAAAAGGCTGGAGCTTAGACAAAACAGCGAAAGCAACAGGCGTGAGTAAAGCAATGCTAGGACAAATTGAACGTGGAGAATCCAGCCCGACAGTCGCTAAGCTCTGGCAAATAGCTTCTGGGTTCGAGGTGTCACTTTCAAGCTTTATCACTGCTAGCCCAAACAGTGAACTGACGAGTTTATTCAGAGACGCAAACGAACTAAGACATGAGGAATACAACATTGGCTTTTTCGTCAGTTTGTTGTTTCCTTTTGAGGAAGCACTAGGATTTGAAATATTCGAACTCACCCTAGCACCCGATTACCAGCATGAATCCGCCCCACATAACGCAGGCGTCACTGAGCACATCTTATGCATTTCAGGAGAGATGGCCGTGATGTTTGATGATGAGTGGCATACGTTACGCGCAGGACAAGCTGTTCGCTTTAATGCTAACCAGACCCATGCCTACAAAAATATCGGTGAAGGAAACGCCGTATTTCATAATGTGATTCACTACCCTAATAACAAGCAATAGTGCCGGTTCTGGCGCTAACAGATGTTTAGCTCTAACCGGATGCTTAACGCTAACGGATATTCAGCGCTAACGAAAGAGCTGGCAGACCACTGGCCAGTATTCACTTAGAACGACTATACGTTGACGACCATGCTGCCATCTTCTGCTTGATAACGCGCCCATAGTTGAGAAAGGTTTTCTTTATTAAGCTGTATCTCTTTTTCTTTCAGAAACGCTTCGTTGTGCAGCTTCGAATACGAGCGCTCAGCAAGGTCACAGCTGAATGTAACGATGGTTTTCCCTTTCCCCATTCTAGCCGCAGCGTATAGCGCGCCTGCTACGTTTAACGACGAACTGCTTCCTAGAAGAATACCGTCATGTTCCGCAACAAGGCGGGATATCGTCACCAAATCCTGATCGGGAAGCGTGATTGCACGATTGATTTTTGCCTGCCTGAAATTTTCAACCGTTCGCATGATCCCTATGCCTTCCGTGAACGAACTTCCCGTTGATTGATAGTGTCCATTACGTAGAAACGAATAAATGCCGGACCCATTTGGGTCAACTAACCAAGTTTCGAGATTGGGTTGCTGCTCAGATAGATAGTGTGAGTTTCCGGCAATGGTTCCACCCGTCCCCACCACTGAAACTAGAGCATCAATATTCCCCTGTGTTTGCTGCCAGATCTCAGGTCCAGTATTTAAATAGTGCGCTCGATAATTACTGAGATTTTCAAACTGATCTGCCCACCAATAACTCTCATTTTCGACACCAATCCGCTTAGCCGTGTGGTAAAAATGTTCAGGGTTTGCAAAAGGACAAGGGTCGACCAATAACAGTTCAGCATTATAAAGCGAGATCATGCGCTCTTTCTCTTGTGCCTGCCCTTTTAGCATCACCACCAACATTTTGTAACCAAGGGATTTAGCGACTAGAGCAAGGCCTATTCCCGTATTACCAGCAGTACCTTCGACGATTGTCATTCCCGGCTTAAGCTTACCGGCTTCTATTGCATCCATAACCAACTGAAGTGCCGCTCTATCTTTAATCGAACCACCCGGGTTCTGGTGTTCGCACTTAATAAGAATCTCACAACCTGATATCTCTGAAAGGCTGTTGATTCTAACAAGATCGGTATCGCCAATCAGTTCACTGAGATTGTTTGCAATATGGGCAGATGACATCGCGACTCCATTTATTTGTTGAGGATAAGTTTGTTCATCGATTGGGTTGTCGATGATCATAAGCGTAGCTCTGGGGTCTACTTAGTCAAGAAGTGCCGGAATTGAAAAGACTCTCATTTTCCAAATAGCAATTATAATTAGGGGTGACCGATTAGATTGAGGGCAAAAAAATGTTTCTAAAAGAGAAAAAACCGGTGACCTCGTTGATGTAACTGAAATGACCAAATTAACCAACTTATTTCAAGACAGTATCGAAGGTCGGTTTCAAGCAGGCGAAGAACAGCAAGACCCTGAGATGTTTAAAAAGTCCGAACTGATGTTTATGTCAGGGGAAGAGTTACCTCGATGCTGGACAGATCCAAACTACCGCTCAGGGACTAAATAACCTTAGCGCTTCCAGAGCACACAATGAGTCGTCATTGAAACTCTGTTCTAAAACTGTTTCACGATCGCCTTGTAGGCTATCCCCCTGTTAAAACATTCAGACGCATCTTTACTAGACACAAAAAGCGAGCCACTTGGGCTCGCTTTTGATTGTCTTTTTCTTGCTTAGACTTCAGTTCAGATTACAGAAGTTCTACCGACTGTTGAGCAATCACGAATTCTTCGTTGGTTGGCAAGCTATTATAATCGCACCTATTAACACGGGTTTGGACAGAAATCATTTAGACTATTTACTTAAATCGGGAGTCACCGGATTAGTTCAGGTATCTAAAACTCCAAGGTCTCACCATCAGCAGGAATAAGGACTTTATCTGACAAACCGTTTTTATAAATTGCTTCTTTAAGAATTGGTCGAGTCACTGCACAGTGATTGAGTGCCTCCATATGGTTCGCAACCACCTTATTAGGGGAAAGGCGAATAAACTTCATGACCTCATCAATAGACATCAATAACGGTTGACCAACATCCATACGAGCACGGCCTGCTGCCACCACTGTGATGTCGGGTTTTAACTCATTCAAAGCTCGTCTTACATCATCGGTTAGAACCGTATCTCCGCTAATATAGATAGAGGGTTCATTGGGAAGCTCTAAGAAAAATCCGACGCCATTTGCCATTAGCTTATGAATCCAACCATGACCGTGTAAAGCAGGAACCGCAGTTAGTTTTCCGCCTAAAAAGTCGATAGTTTGCCAGTCTTCAATTCCCCAATTTACCGTTAAGTCGTATTTTTCTAGGTAAGCCTTATCTTTGGCTGGTGTCGCAACTGGGATATTACGACTTGTTAAAAACGTCTCACCTGCCGGATCTAGGTGATCTCCATGTTGTAATGCCTTGATACCAAGTGTTTGACTGTGAGTAATTAAGGTATGAGTAACCTTGTTTAGTAGCTCATCGGCATTACTTGGCATCTCAACGGTTGGATTTTTCGCGGCCTTAGCCTTAATGACTGAAAACGGAGGCATAGAGCCTTTTTTCCCCAACATAGGATCAATAAGGATAAATTTTTCGCCAGATTCAATAATAAATGTTGCGCTACGTAGGTGGTGGATCTTCATAATGCCTCTCTAAACTCACTAACAAGCCATGTTCTCTATGAGATTTAGTATGCTTCTTTCTAGTTTCTTGTGATACTGTCTTGAAAGTCAACATTCGCGCAAATCGAGACACTTGTGAACAAATCAACCGAGCTAATTAAAATTACGATGGTAGCCTTTGAAGGCATCAGTGCTTTTCATCTCTCTGTGCCTTGTCTGGTGTTTCAAGATATCTTTTTCGGTCAGCCGGTTCGGTTTGACTTGAGGATCTGTTGCGAAAACAGCTTGCAGTTTGAAACAAGCTCTGGATTTGGTGTGGTGATCGATAGAGATTTGAGCGCTATTAAAGAGGCGGATATTGTGATTGTTCCAAGCTGGCCAAATGACCTGCCAGAGCCAAGTGAGCGACTTATAGAGGCGCTAATAGAGCATCATGGGAAAGGTAAGCTACTAGTAGGACTCTGCCTCGGGTCTTATGTACTTGCATGTGCTGGCGTTCTCGATGGAAAACGTGCCACAAGCCATTGGGCGTTTTCCGAACAATTTCAGCAGCAATTTCCTAAGGTGAATTTTGATCCAAACCCTCTATTTATTGAACATGAGACTATCATTACCTCAGCAGGGGTAGCAGCTTCGCTAGATTGCTGTCTCCACATAGTGCGCCGCCTGTGTGGCAGTGTACTTGCGAATGATCTCGCACGTAAGATGGTGACAGCGCCATTTCGAACTGGTGGACAGCAACAGTACATACCTGCACCGATTAGCGTAAAGCCACTCGCAGAAACAAGCATCAGCCTTGTGATTGAGCATGTCGAACAAAACGTCCATCTGCCTCACTCACTAGATGCAGTCGCTGAGCGCTGTGCGATGAGCAAAAGAACCTTCACACGCCAGTTTAAAGCTACCTATGGCTGTACATTTGGTGAATGGTTGCAAAATAAACGCTTGGTGCTCAGCCAACGCCTACTAGAAACCACTAAGTTATCTGTTCCTCAAGTTGCAGAGAAAGCGGGTTTTGGTTCTGACAGTGTATTCAGAAAGCACTTTAAATCGGCTTTTCATGTATCGCCGATTCAGTGGCGCACTACATTCAAGCAATAGTCTTAATTTCATTGAGGGCGATGGGGCTAGATCGTCGCATCTATTACTTTTTGTATCTGAAACCTTGCAAGTTCAATTCTAGGCGTTTTTGGGGCATCACAAGCCAGCCCTAACATCACTAGTTTGAAGCTACAAAATGATTTGCCGAAATCAATAGAATGAGTTTTGACTATCTCGCTATAAGGCCACTTAGCGATGGTCTATCCAACATATGAGCACAAAAAAAGCGAGCACTAAGCTCGCTTTTAACCATCTGTTTTTAAAGTAAATTACAGTAGTTCTACCGACTATTGAGCAATCACGAATTCTTCGTTGGTTAGATTGCTATTAGTATCGCATCTGTTAGTAAGAGTGTGGTCAAAATTATTTAGACCACAATTTTAAACGACGTTGCAAAGATGAGTCTTACTCAATATCAGCAATTAGAACAACTATCCAAGCAAAGTGTAGGAAGTAAGCGCTATGTGACTCCCAGCAAAAGGATAAATTGCGCAGTCTAACTCAATGTAATCACGGTTTTTCGTTTTGTGGTTTCACTGTGTTTCAACGCATCAAGCATCTGCTCGAATTTAAAAGTGACAGGAATACTAACTTCAACACTCCCATTTTCAATACGCTCAAGCAGCGCTTCACCATTTTGCATTAATGTATGCCAATCATCTTTATCACCAAAATTATGTAACGCTCCAAGGGCTATTTCGTGGTAAGAAATAGTGCGCGTAAATGGAGGGTCAATGGGTTTAGCAATACGATCTTGAATGCAGACAATATGTCCATTCGCTCTTAACAGCGGCACTAAATGGGCGGCATTTTCCCCACTCACCGCATCAAAAATGGCGAAGTATTTCATGTCGATTTGAGATTGCTCCCGATAAACTTGGCGAATACCTAAGCTTTTGGCTCGCTCTTCGCTCAGACTCGCGGAGACAACATCAACGATATAACCCGCATCGAGAAGGAACTGGGATAACAAATTATTCACCGTGCCAAAACCAACGACAAGCACTTCTCTTTGTCGGGTTAATGGAATTTTTTCAAATGCTTGCCACGCAGTAAGCATCGGACAAGGCAGTGCAGCAGCAAGTTCAAACGATAGGCTCTCTGGCAGCGTCATCACCCGCTCAGCATTCAAAACGGTATATTCAGCATAGCTACCATGGCGATTTAGTGAGCCATGATACGCCACTCGACGCCCAATGAGACTGGTGTCAACTTTAGAGCCTACGTGTACGATGACGCCTGCACCATCAACACCAGGAACATGACCATTCGGCCAATTTAGAGGATTGGCTTTAATAAATTTCCAATCGACAGGGTTTATACCAATCGCTTTGTTTTGTAATAAGATTTCATTGTCATCTAAAGCTGGTATTTTAGCGTTACCTAAAATGATACTGTGTGTCTCTGTTTGATATTGCCAAATTCGATAAGGTTCCATCGCATTCTCGTTTGCTTAAAGAAAGGAGAAGGCACCAAGGAGTGGTTAGTCCTTGATGCCTAGTTTTGCTATGCCTGATAAGTAGGATAATCGATGTAGCCTTCGGCTCCGCCACCATACAAGGTGAGTCTTGCGTCAGCATCAAACTCGGCCAGTGGGTTATCATTGGCCAAACGGGCGACTAAATCAGGGTTCGTTACAAAAGGGGTACCAAAGGCAACGAAATCAGCATACTGCTTGTCGAGTAACTGTTGCGCTGATTGCTTGGTCAGCTTTCCAGCAACCATGATTGGGTTTGAGTATATTCGACGAACTTGTTGGCGAAACTCTTCAGGTACCTCTACATAGCGTGATATGTTTTCTGAAAAATGCACATACGCAAGATTCATCGGTTGTAGTTTTTCCAGCAATGCTAACGTTAGCGGAACAATTTCAACATCATCCCCAGCAAAACCCTCTCCGATATGAGGAGACAGACGAACCGCAACTCTTTCCCCACCAATTTCGTCAGTAAGTGCTTGTAAGGTATCAACCAGAAAGCGCATACGATTCTCTTGGCTGCCACCATATTGATCACTTCTTTGGTTGCTTTCTAAGCGTAAAAAGGTATCAAACAAGTAACCATGCGCAGCATGAATTTCCACGCCATCAAAACCAGCTTCAATGGCGTTTTTGCCCGCTTGTACAAAATCCGCAATCGTGCTCTTAATGTCTTGCAGCGTCATCTCCCGTGGCGTTTCAGTTTCAATCATCCCAAAGCCACCTTCAGCTAGTGGGCCAAATACTTGATCTGGGATTTTAATCGCTGATGGGGCTAACGGCTTAGTACCTGAAATATCAGAATGACTGCGTCGCCCCACATGCCAAAGTTGAGTAAATATTTTCCCGCCTTCTTGATGCACAGCTTGGGTGGTTTTTTTCCAGCCTTCGATGTGCTCTGGGGTATAAATGCCCGGAGTCATCGAATAACCTCGTGCAGCCGCTGAGATCGGGGTGCCCTCTGATACAATGAGTCCAGCACTGGCACGCTGACGGTAGTAGGTTGCCATCATCTCGTTTGGTACATCACCAGGTTGAGACGTGCGTGAACGAGTCATCGGCGCCATCGCGATACGGTTTCTAGTCTCAAGTCCGTGACCTTTAAATACCTTAAACATACTTACCCCCTTAAGCTTTATACGTTGGATAATCAATCAGACCTTTCTCACCACCACCAAACAAGGTGTTTGGATCATGCTCTGCCAATGGGTAGCCGTGAAGTAGACGTTCAGGAAGATCGGGATTCGCCACAAAAGGTCGACCAAAGCCGATCATATCAGCCAGTCCGTCATCAATAGCTTGCTTTGCTTTTTCCGCATTATAACGACCTGCGTAGATCAGCACGCCTTGAAAAGCATTGCGCATTGCACGTTTGAATGAGACGGGTGTATCTGGTGCATCATCCCAATCGACTTCAGCAATATGTAGGTACACGATATGATGTTTATTGAGTAACGCTGCGGCAGCGGTATAAGTCTCAATAGGGTTAGCATCAACAGTACCATTTAAGGTTGTTAAAGGTGCCAAGCGCACACCAACGCGGTTAGCGCCAATTGCGTCCACCATTGCAGCAACGACTTCATCAAGAAAACGAAGACGATTTTCCAGGCTACCGCCGTATTCATCACTGCGGTTGTTAGCTTCGGAGTCAATGAATTGGTTGATCAAATAACCATTCGCCGCATGCAGTTCAATGCCATCAAAACCTGCTTCAATCGCATTCAATGCCGCTTGACGATAATCTGCAATGACTTGTTGAATATCTGCTTTTGTCATTGCTCTAGGCTGCACGACATCAACAAAACCTGGTTCATCACTGCCATTATCAACGAATACTTTTACGTTTTCCGCTTTTAACGCTGATGAAGAAATCGGTTGCTCACCACCGATGTTATCTGTGTGAGTGACTCTGCCCACATGCCAGAGCTGAGCGAAAATTGCGCCATTTTCTGCATGCACTGCTTGAGTTACTTTACGCCAGCCTGCGATCTGCTCAGGTGTGTAAATACCTGGGGTCCATGCATAGCCTTTTGCCGTCGCTGAAATTTGCGTACCTTCAGACACAATCAATCCTGCACTGGCACGCTGAGCGTAATAGGTTGCCATCATGTCATTTGCGACATCACCAGGCTGACTGGCTCTTGAACGCGTCATCGGTGGCATGACAATGCGGTTTTTGAGTGTGAGTCCACCCAATGTGAATGGTTTAAATAGTGATAGTGACATAGTTGAGCCCTCTTCATTTGATAAGGGCATACTAGCAAATGAGTCACCAATCATTTATAGCAATAAAGGCAAATAATATTTGTATAAATTGCAACAATCAGCTTGTTTAAGCGGGTTACAGGGTTAGCTTTGGCTTAATAAAATCAATAAAAGCGGAGATCCGCTTGGCCACAGAAGAAGTCTTATAATACACAGCGTTGACTTGTTCTCTTCGTGGATGACTGATTTTTTCGCTCTCCAACAGCGAGATTAAACGTCCTTCGGCAATATCTTTATTCACCATAAACCCTGATAGACATGCAATGCCATTTCCTGCCAACACAATTTGTCGAATGGTTTCGCCATTACTTGATGACATCAAAGCGTCTAGTTGGGTAAAACCTTTTAAAGGCCAGTCATTCAAAATTTTGGGGGCGACAAATCCAATGAGATTATGCTGAGCAAGATCGCTGCTTTTAGTGGGGAGCCCGCGTTTTGAGATATATTCTGGTGAAGCCACAATATACAAGGGGCTTCGACCCAGCGACCGAGCATGTAGCGTTGAATCGCTCAACGTACCAATACGGATTGCTAAATCGGTTTTCTTTTCTAGTAAATCCACAATGCCTTCATTGGAAGTTATTTCTAGCTCAATATCGGGATAGGCTTGATTAAATGACTGCACCAATGGCACCAGTTGATGAAACACAAACGGACTAGCCGCGTCGACACGTAAACGGCCTTTGGGCAATTCCCCACGGGAAATAATATCTTCTTCCGCCTGCTGTAATTGCATTAACCCCACCCGCACAGAGTCAATGAACTGGCGTCCTTCATCGGTTAATTCAATACGTCTAGTGGTTCGGTTTAAAATAGTGACCCCAAGTTGACTCTCCACTTTACTGACCGCTCTGGATACTCGCGCGACTTGGATATCTAGGCTCTCTGCTGCCGCTGAAAAACCTCCTGTATCGACTACAGCTAGTAAAATGGCTAAATCATCAGATTTTGTTCGCATGCTATTTCCCTCAACTTTATCCAATCGCCCATCAGCTTTATTGCATTTATAACAAATATCATTTGTAAAAACCTCTGTTTTTCACAAAACATCTTTAATGCAAAATGCCCCCCATCAATTAACAACGCGACGGCATAGCGACCAATACATCGGCTATTGCTGGTCATTTTCAAACAACAGAGAGTAAATATTATGCCTTTAGCACTTCTTGCATTGACGCTCAGCGCCTTTGCTATAGGAACAACGGAGTTTGTGATCGTGGGGCTACTCCCGACCATGGCTTCCGACCTAAATATATCACTGCCTTCAGCAGGCTTGCTGGTTAGCCTTTATGCACTTGGTGTTGCCATTGGCGCCCCGGTTTTAACGGCTTTAACAGGAAAGTGGAATCGTAAACACGTATTGATTACCGTCATGTCACTGTTTGTTGTCGGTAACTTAGTTGCATGGCAAGCACCTGGATATAACACCCTGATTATCGCTCGTATTTTGACAGGTTTAGCCCATGGTGTATTTTTCTCCATTGGTTCAACCATTGCTACCGGTCTGGTACCAAAAGAAAAAGCCGCCAGCGCCATTGCGATTATGTTCACTGGTTTAACCGTGGCGTTAGTCACAGGCGTGCCGCTTGGGACATACATAGGTCAAACCTTTGGCTGGCAATCAACCTTCTTAGTTGTTGCGCTATTAGGTTTAATCGCATTAATTGGTAGTGCTTTCTTAGTACCAAATAACTTAAAACAACCTGCTGCAGCTAAGCTTTCATCGCAGCTTAAGGTATTAACTCAACCTAGATTATTACTGGTTTATGCGATTACTGCACTGGGTTATGGCGGCACTTTTACAGCATTCACTTTCCTTGCTCCTATTTTGCAGCAAGAAACTGGCTTTAGTGCGAATGCAATTAGTTTAATTATGTTGGTTTATGGAGTCTCAGTTGCGATTGGTAATATTTGGGGCGGAAAAATGGCCGATAAAATGGGCCCAATAAAAGCCCTTAGCATTATTTTTACTGGTCTTGCAGCTGTGCTTATCGTGTTCAATTTTACCGCCGTTAACCCTATTGCCGCGGTAGCCACGATTTTAGTTTGGGGGGCATTTGCATTCGGTAATGTTCCAGGTTTACAAGTATATGTAGTGAAACTTGCTGAAAAATATACACCAGATGCAGTGGATGTTGCTTCCGGTTTAAACATTGCCGCCTTTAACGTTGGTATTGCACTTGGTTCATGGGGCGGAGGGATGGTTGTCGCTGAAGCAGGCTTAATGCATACACCTTGGGTAGGTGCAGTAGTTGTACTGATAGCGCTTGCTTTGACCCGCTTTAGTGGCCGTCTTGATAAGCGTGCAGAAAGTTAATGGTAAAAATGTATTAATGAAATAAACACGACTCTTACCCTTAGAGCTGGTCAATGCAGCAGCATTGGCCAGCTTTTCGCAACTTATATTGATTGGTATTAGACAAGATTGAAACTGATAAGAGGCACTCAATGAAAACCGTTTTTATTACTGGAGCTAATCGTGGCTTAGGATTAGAGCTTGCAAAGCAATATGCACAGCGTCATTACAAGGTCATCGCTTGCTGTCGCGATATTGATTCAGCGCATGAGTTAACCCTGTTAGCACAACAGTATTCAACCATTCGCCCTTATGCTCTAGATGTTAGTCATGAAACAGATATTCTCGCTTTAACTGAGGTGTTTAAAGAGCAACCTATTGATGTACTTATTCATAATGCTGGGGTGAGTGGTGAAGGATGTGACAACTTAGGCAATATGGATCAGCAAAGATGGCTAGAGGTGTTAAAGGTCAATACCATCGCACCCATGTTAATCACGCAGGCCTTGCTCAATAATATTCTAGCCGGCCAAGATAAAACCATAATCGGGATGACCTCAATACTGGCCAGTATTGATGATAACCGCTCAGGGGGACGATACAGCTATCGAGCATCAAAAGCGGCCCTCAACCAAATAATTAAATCTCTAGCCTGTGAATTATCCGAAGCGGGAGTGAAGACCATGGCAATTCATCCAGGTTGGGTAAAAACCGATATGGGTGGAAAGGAAGGCAAGGTAACAGTAAAAGAGAGTGTTACAGGCATGCTTAATGTTATCGACAATTTAAAACTTAAGCATTCAGGTTCATTTTTTGTCTACGATGGCACTCAATTGCCATGGTAAGCCTAGTAGTTACGTCTCATACAAACTCTAAGGGTAGGATATGCTTTTAACCTTTATAGTTTTAATCCTTTCTATTGTCGCTTTGCTCGGGTGGTATTTACACAAAGTCTCCCGTGACATTTCCCAAATTGACTGGGATTGGGATGACGATGAGATCCTATAAATTGATATTGCCTGCATCTATGGCTGGTCACATTACATATCCTAAGGAACGACTGCGATCTTACTCTGGAATGAGTAAATACTTTAACGTGATGTATGGAATCCACTCCCTCCTTAGCAATCTAGACTTAGTGTGAGAAAAAACCGAGG
>NZ_JBFRPJ010000090.1:0-126789 GCF_041471945.1 Vibrio sp. 10N.261.51.A4 | reverse complement strand
AATTACGCAACAAAGCCCTAGGAACTATGTATTGAAGATGATGCTCTAGATTCAAAGAATTCAAGACAATTTGCACAAACAACAAAAAAGCCATAGCATGTTCGCTATGGCTTTCTTCTTTCAATTTGATTACTTGCTGTGAGTATCTATCATCACTTGCCAATATTCGCATTTGGCTAAGAACTCTTTTAAATAAAGCTCTGGGTTAGCAAGCTTCTCACCGCCTTTCACATCAGCGCCAGTCACTCGCCAAAAGCCACGAGTAACAAGATTTCTGTGGTAGATAAAATCGTTAAGTTCGTTTGTTTTTAGCGGAAGCTGCTCACCAAAGGTTTGTTCGTACAAGATCAACGTAGCAGCTTGCTCACTTGGTTTCTCTCTTAGAAAGGTATACAAGTCCAAATCGAGTGGCTGTTGTGCTTCTTTCGGCAACGCTTTAGCTAATTTAGAGATCACACTGAACAGAGCCAACTCAACTTTTTGAGACGCTAATAACGATGCACCTAAAAGCGCATGTTCATTGGAAATGTGTTGCTCTGTTGATGAAACGGTTGCTGTTGTCACTGTGTTAACCTCAAATAATCATAACGGGTGTTACTGAACTGGATAGAGTCTTTTCACTAAGCTGAATCTTATTCTTGTCATTAAGAAGAATCTTACAGCTAAGCAGAGTCTTTTAGCAGAACACGGTCAGCATCAATAATGGTGAAGCCTGATGCATCTTCGTTCTTTTCGACTTGCACTAAACCTTTAAAACCAATCTGCGACAGCTTCTTCGCAAGTTGATCTGGTGCTGTTTCAAAAACAACATTCATAAAAGGTAAAGACTCAGTATCAACAAAACCATGCTCGTTAAACAGTTCCATTGCTTGAGATAAATGGTCTGAGTCGGTTAATTCGATAATTTCTACAACTTCTTCCAACAACATTTTCGATTCCATATTCGCCAGAAAGTGACTGACACAAGCCGGTTCTTTTTGCTTGCATACATCCCGATGCCCTAAGACACCCCTTTAGTAGTAGGGATATCATAACATATTAATAATCGTAAAATATGTTTTATTTTCCCTAAGCTACTGGGAATACTAGAAAAGAATAGAAATTGGTGAAACATAAGCAACACCAATTCATAGTATCGATAACGGTAAACCTGATTTGAGGTGATCAGGCAACCGTTACTTGAGAATCGCCCGTTTCTACAATCGATTCTTGTAACAAGCCAGCATAAATACCATTGTGTGCCACCAGCTGTTGATGATTACCTTGCTCAACAATTTCACCCTTTTCCAACACCAAAATCGTATCTGAGTGACGAACGGTACTCAAACGGTGTGCAATCGCAATCACAGTTTTTTCCTTGAAAAGGCGCTGCATTGCTTTTTGAATCAGATCTTCGGTGATTGAATCTACCGAACTGGTCGCCTCGTCAAGCATCATCAATTGACCACCCTGTGCAACCGCTCTAGCGAACGAGATAAGCTGCGTTTGCCCTACAGACAAGTTGGAGCCGTTCTTTTCCAAGTGGAAGTCATAACCTTGTGGCAATTGTTCAATAAACTTATCGGCATAAACATAGCGCGCCGCCTGTTCAACCTCAGTTCTAGATAGATGCGTTTTGCCCAGCGCGATATTGAATTGAATGGTCTCTTCAAATAAGTGCACGTCTTGCATCATCATTGAGAACAAATGAGCAGAGTCTTCACTTGAGATCTGTGACAGCTCTATTCCATTCAACAAAATGCTGCCTTCATAATCTTGGTAGGTTTTAGAGATCAGACGCAGAATCGTCGACTTGCCCGAACCCGTCGAACCCACAAGGGCAATTTGATGCCCTTTCTCCAATACAAACGAGACATTCTTTAGAACGTAGGGAGAGTCGTCTTTGTAACGGAAGCTCACGTTCTTAAACTCTAGGCTCACAAACTGTTCGAGCTGTTTTTCAACCTTGTTAGATGGCAGCAGGTTGCGCCCTTCCTCTTCAGTCGGCTCAACAAACAACTCTTCTATATGGTCAAACGCTGCAAATGAACTCTGAATAGAAGCGATCTGCGAAGTAAAGTCACGGATCGGCACAAACACTTTCTCTAAAGTATTGATGAACGCAATCAGCACACCCAAGGTGAGCGCTCCTTCTATCACTTGCTCAGAGCCATACCAGATCATAATCGCGATAGTGATTGAAGTGATGCCGGAGATAAACGAGAACAAAATCGCATCGTATTTATTGATCTTCTTCTGCGCTCTTAAAAACTCATCGGTATAGCCTTGGTAGCGTTGCTCGACTTGCTCTTCCGCTCGGTACATCTGAACGGTTTTCATGCCAAATAAGACTTCTTGTAAAAAGCCAATACCGCGAGCCAACGAAGAACGAGTCACCTGATAGAGTGCACGAAGTCGGTTTCGTACATAAACCGTCAAATACATCACTGGTGGCATAATGATCAATACAATCATCGTTAACTGCCAATCAATAAAGAACATCATCACTAACAGAGCAATGGTATTGATGCTGTCTTTAACTAGCCCGACAACCGACTGAACAAACGTCTCGCCGATGGTTTCCAAATCACTGGTTAATCGTGAAAGCGTTACGCCAATCGGTGTGTTATCAAAATAGCTGCGTGGCAGTTTGAGCACGCGAGCAAACAACACTGAGCGCATGTCAGTTATCGTATATTGCCCGGTTTTACGTAGGTTGTACGAATAGGTGGTATCCACCACATAGCTCGCCACCAGCACGGCAACGAGATAGAAGACGTACTCGAGCAGTCCATCCATATCCCCGTGACTCAGGTGAACATCGATCACTTGAATGATCAGCCAAGGGAACAACAAGCTCGTGATGACAGAAAGAGGAAGCATAGCGATGCCCAGAATCGCAGAGCCTTTGTATTTCTTAGCAAACTTAAAAAAGTGCTTGAGGTACTTGAGATCAACACGTTTTAACATGCTGCTGCCTCCGTTTCATTCTGCTGTAGTTGCCATGTATCGTAATAGTAATCACAGGTTTTCAATAACGTGGCGTGGTCGCCCTTCGCGATCACTTTACCTTCGTTCAACACGATGACTTCATCCATATATTCAAGGGCATTAACGCGGTGTGAAACCACAAGAACCGATTGATTTTCCAAACGTTTAAACAAACCTTCCAAGATCTTACGTTCTGTTTCATAGTCGACAGCCGATAGAACGTTATCCATGATGATCAGGTCGGTGGGTTGCAATAAAGCACGCGCAATACTTAAGCGCTGCTTCTGACCACCTGACAACATGATCCCTTTCTCACCGACTAAGGTTTGATCGCCGTGTTCAAAACGTGTCACATCACTAGCCAACTGGCTGAGCTCTAGCACTTCATCAACCTGACTCTTTGCCAAATCGGTATCTAGGCTACCAAAGCGGATATTGTCTTCGACGGTTGCTGAAAACAGGTAAGGGTCTTGAGTCACGGTTTTCACGTAACGGCGTAAGTCACTGCGTGAGAAGCTAGTGACATCTCTTTCACCAAGGAAAACAGAACCTTGTGGTACATCCAAGTGGTGGTTTAAGCAGTTCACTAATGTCGTTTTACCCGCTCCGATCCCGCCTAACACACCCACTTTCTTACCTGCTGGAATATCAAAGCTGATGTCATCGAGAATCACGCGTTCTTCACCTGAATAGCTGAAGCTGAGGTTGCGAACAGAAAACGTTTTTCCCTTCAGTGATTCAACATCTAGTTCAGTCAGCTTATCTTCATCAAGCTCCGGGACTTTGGCATTAAGAATGGTTTGTGCACTTTGAATACCTACCATGCCACGCTGATAAATGGTCGCGATTCTGCCAAGTTGCATCAATGGCATAGCGAGCAAAACCGAGTAAGTCAGAAAGGCGGTAATCTCACCAAGTGTGAGTTCCTGTCTCATTAACATGTAGCCACCAAGCCCAAGAATGATGATTTTCATCAGGTCATTGGCGTAGTCGAGTACCGGCATAAAGAAGACTTGAATGCGTGTAATTTTAAGGCGGCATTCAAGCAATAACTGGTTCAGCTTTTCAGTTTCGGCTTTCACCCAAGGTGACATCTGCTGGCTCTTAATCAAGTCAATCCCAGACAGGTAACTCATTAGTTGAGCAGACAGGTTTTGTAGACGCTTCATGTGCTCTAAATGCAGCGTTTTCATACGCTTGAAGCCCACACGGAAAATCACAAAAGCGATTGAGATAGGAATGATCGAATACAGTGTGAGTTCTGGCGATATGCGCCACATGTAAAGAGGCGTCAACGACAACGCAAGCAAGGCATTGAAGAACTGCAAGAAGCCGACACCAAACAGCAGTCGAATGCCACTAAGGTCATTGTTGATAATCGAGATCAGTCGACCCGAAGCAAAGCGTTCGTGAAAGCTGCTCGGTAAGCGATTCAACTTTTGTAGAAGTGTACTTTTAAGTGCGGCCTCTGTAATTCGCCCCGGATTAAGCGCATAGATACGAGACAGAATTCTCACCACCACCATGGCAACCGACATCCCGACCACAATCCAAACATAGGTTTGAAGCTGTTGGTGGCCAGTTGAAGAGGCATCATCAATCAAATCTATCGCCAATTGGATATAACGAGGGATCTCTACTTGTAACCAGTTGACGAGAAAGATGAACACAATCGCCAATAAGTACGAGGTGCGATTCATGCGCAGATAATGGGCAATAAACTGTCTTTTATTCATAGTATTCTTTGTTTAGGGCAGGCTCACAGCGAGATTTAACGATATAACCGGGCAGTTAAGCTAGATAGGTTCATCGCTGAGGTAAAGATACATCAAAAACACTTAGTTGACAATATCAACCATATTCAATAATTAGTTTCGGGTATTAAGTTTTAGCATTGCTAGAAACAACTTTGCCGCCAAAAGTGGCGGCAAATAAATAGCTTAGCAGGCTAGTATTGATAACGGCTAAAGCATCTCTTTGGCAATCAAATGCAGCAAAAAGGTTTCACGTTCAATACTCATGCCCTTCTTAGGGCTCTCTGCCATGGTCTTTTCGTTATGAGCGATCGCTTCATGGATATTCATCCACACCGGTTTCATCCCGTTTTTCACTTCATAATCTTCGTAAGCCGTTTCACCAAGCTCACGATCGATCTTGCATGAGTAGCAGTAAGAAATCATGTGCATCATGTCTGCATCATCTTTGTACCAAGGACGAAACTCTTCAAAAATGCCGAACGGCTTGATGCTATGGATATTCTTCGCGCCAGTCTCTTCTTCGAGTTCACGAACCATACCTGCGATCACATCTTCCCCTTCATCCAAACCACCACCAGGAATGGTGTAGTCGTGATAACGCTCTGTATACAGCATCAGAATGTCTTCACCATCTAACACAATGGCACGGGCAGCGTTGCGCTTATAGACCGTTTTATTGTCTAGATGGTCGATATCAGGATGGATGGTTGTTTTTAGGTGTCTCATGATTCTGACTGCTCTACTGAATTTGGCGGCATCATATCATAATCATCAATAGATTCGAGGTTCACAACCGCTAACCAGAACGGAGCGGACGGGGATATTCCTACGGTAACTTGAATCCACTTAGCTTGATCTAACACTCAAAAAGTCGTTAAACATGAAGAAATATCAACCTATTTCAATATCTTGACCAAATTAGGACAACCTTTTCTGAAATCTAAAATATACTAATTTCATAGAGCTTCTCATTTGGTTCTGTAGAACTTAACGCATTCGATTATAGAGTTATCACGTAGGAGATAGACATGAAGAAAATTGGTTTGATGGCTGTATGTGCCGTTGTATTAGGCGGTTGTGCAAACGACTATGCAGAATATAGCGAGGGCCAACGTGTTTCAGTCGCTAACCCAGCAGCGGTTTATTGTGTTCAACAGGACGGTGAATTAGACACGGTTACTGAAAACAATCAGCGTACAACTTACTGTGTATTCGATGACGGCGAGCGCATTGAACAGTGGGAGTACTACCGCAATAACCATGAGCAAGATTCAGAAAACCAAAGTTAATCACTGTAAAAAAACACATGAGCCTTCTGGCACAATGTTATGGGCGATGATTACGTTCGAGCGGTTAAAAACATCGCTGAAGAAGGCACTGAGCTTCTAGCTTACTGTCTGATTGCCTTTGCGAGTTTAAAGACCGTTATTGGCATCACGAGAAAGAAATAATCACCTATCGCCACCAGCGATGTGTGTGATCCGATTCCGGATCTAAATAACGATTCAATAAAGTCAGGTTAGTATCTAGTAGAGCTAGGTATTCCCTGACTTTTTTTACATCGGTACCCACTGAAGTCTGCTGGATACAGCGCTCCAATGCTGGGAGTAAACTCTCCACAATGTCAAAGTCAGATGAACGTCCAACGAGCTCTTTGGCAGTGATCAATGCTTCCAAAGACAGTCTTTCTGGCTCTCGTCTAACCAACTCTAAATCTCGCTTAAATGCGCCCGCACAAACACCTTCAAGATAAACTCGGTAGGTCGTCAGTACGTCCATCAACAGAAACAATTGCCCCTGAGCACTTTGATGTGGGTATGGCACCGCAACATGAGCCTCCAACCTGCGATCTATTTGCTGCTCTACCCCAAGTGCGGAACACTTCTCGATGAGAACTTTAAGCAAACCTTGCTCGCCCATGAGCGATTGAATCTCGAATATACGTTGTAAATGGTAGTCATTCGAAACGAATGTCACTTGCACACTTTGCCCGCGAGTAAACAGCCCGCTTGCAATCATCTCTGAGGCCAAGTTCTGTATGTTCTCGACAGTGTTGGTCGAGTGCTGCTCGAGCAAAATCGCCCCTAAAGAAAACGGATGTTCACGCTGCTTTTCAAGCTTTCTAAAGTACTGGTGCATCGCGTCGGCTTCAGACAGTGTTTGCCCTTTTGTTAGCCCACCACAAAATGCTACCGCAGTTTGCTGATTCGACTCTTCTACCAAAGGCTCCGCCAGATACTCAACCAAAGCATCAACTCGACTGATTCCTTCATCAGTCAATTTATTCTCATTAAGTCGCTTACCCAGCACAATAAGGAGGTGATTAATGCTCATTTTATGTTCAAGTCTCGTTTTGGGGATTAGATGGAGTGAATTATGTATACAATACTTGTTAACAAAAGTATTTTGAAATTCTTATATGTTGCTCGCAATAATGCTCACTATTGATAGCGACATCTTAGGTAATACAAGAATAAACGTGTCGCTTTACAGCAAACATAGCACGCTCTTGTATTTCATCGCTCTATGCTTGTTAGCACTAGTCGATAAAAGAGCCCTTTCAATCAATGAATACGCTCTATCGCATAACTGTTTCACCCACAGAACAGGTTCACTCAAAGAAGTGCAACTAACCAAATACAAATTTTACACAGAGTTCGTCCATCGAACCGTCTTCACAGGAAGTTACTATGCTGTCTATTTTTGATATCTACAAAATTGGGGTTGGACCATCCAGCTCCCACACAAATGGACCAATGATCGCTGGGTTTAACTTTACCCAAAAAATTGATGCTCAGCTTAAGCAAGTGAAGCGTATTCAAATCGACTTATACGGCTCTTTATCATTGACGGGTATTGGTCACCACACAGACAGAGCGACCTTGTTAGGTTTGCTAGGTAACCGCCCCGACACCATTAAAATCACCAGTGCTAACCAAGCAATGCGTAAGGCGATTGAAGATAAATCTCTATTGGTTAGCGGTAACCATGAAATTTATTTCGATGTAGAAAGCGATCTGCTCTTCCACAAGACCAACCTTCCGCTGCATGAAAATGGTATGACTATCTCTGCCTTTAACGAAAGCGGCAGCCTTCTGGATATGGAAACCTACTACTCGATTGGTGGTGGCTTTATCGCAACCGCTGATGAGCTACAAAACGGCAAACAGGAAGCAGAAACTCAAGTTGAGTTCCCTTTCTCTTCTGCTGATCAGTTGCTTGAACTATCCGAACAACAAGGACTGAGCCTTGGTGGCTTAATTCTACGTAACGAAGTTTCATTCCAAGGTATGGATGTGATTGACCAGAAAGCCGACCAAATTTGGAAGGTGATGTCTCTGTGTATGCAGCGTGGCTTTGACACGGAAGGCATCCTTGATGGCGGCCTAGAAGTCACTCGTCGAGCACCTGCTCTGCTTAAAAAGCTTGAAGCGAATGCCTCGATTGAAAACGATCCAATGGAGATCATGGATTGGATTAACCTATTTGCCTTTGCCGTGAGTGAAGAGAATGCAGCGGGCGGTCAGGTCGTGACATCACCGACCAACGGTGCGGCTGGGGTTATTCCTGCGGTATTGATGTACTACCATCGTTTCATCAAGGAGCTAGACACCAAGCAGCTTAAAGACTTCTTGGCAGTCTCTGGCGCAATCGGCATCTTATACAAAACCAACGCTTCGATTTCTGGCGCAGAGGTAGGTTGTCAGGGTGAAGTCGGCGTTTCTTCATCAATGGCCGCAGCAGGCCTAACTGCCCTACGTGGTGGTAGCAACGAACAGATTTGTATTGCCGCTGAGATCGCGATGGAACACTCACTGGGCATGACATGCGATCCGATCGGTGGCCTTGTTCAGGTGCCATGTATCGAACGTAACGCAATGGGTGCAATGAAAGCCATCAATGCATCGCGCATGGCGTTGAAACGTACCAGCAAGTGTCTTATCTCGTTAGACAAGGTTATCGAGACCATGTACCAAACAGGTAAAGACATGAACAAGAAGTACCGTGAAACTTCTCTAGGCGGCCTAGCCGTGATCCACATGGCACCACCTTGTGAATAAAAGACAGGAACACGAGTGGAGAAAGCCTCTATAGAGACAGCATTCTTGTAAACTTAGTTTTCAATATCTCAACAAAGCCAGCCACCAAGCTGGCTTTTTTATTGGCTAAAGCCCAACAGCTAATTGAAAGTGATACTCACTCAAAATAACTTACAGAATTACTACCTCTAACTTTCCCTTTATTAGTTCATTACTTAGCCACAAATGATGATGGCTAAATTTCATACCGCCATGCATCCACTTGCAAAATCTAACGTTGCAAATCTCATTCATGAGAAATATGAATGCACTCATAAGAAAAGATATATCGAGTAAAGTTCTGCTTGGGACAGATGTTTAAGTTTATGTATTACTACTAATGATATTATAATCGGGCAATTACACTACATATTAATACAAACGTGAGAATAAAATAATGTGGAATAGATTAAACAAATCAATGATGTTCTGCCAAATGATGTTCGGACTTTCGTTCTATGGCGTCATGGTGATCTTGACTCGTTTCTTCCTTGAAGATCTGAACTACAATGAAGCCGACACCATGATGGTTGTTGGTGCTTTCTCTGCAATCGGACCGCTATTTGCTATCGCAGGTGGCTTTATCGCCGACAAGTTTTTAGGCGCCTACCGATCTTTAACCATTGCCTTCCTAGGGTTCGCAAGTGGTTACGTTCTACTGGTACTTGGTGCAGCAGCAACCAATGTTCCGATGGCATTATGTGGTATTGCGTTAGCAAGTTATGCACGTGGTTTGATGTCCCCTTCTTACCCAAGTCTTTACAAACGCACGTTCAAAACTCAAGAAGATTTTGAGAACTGCTACCCAATCAACTACTCAGTAAACAATATTGGTGCTCTGTTAGGCCAATACCTGTTCCCAATGCTAGTACTTGTTGTTGGTTTCCACGGTGGTTTCCTTCTTTCAGCGGTGCTAGCCGGTGCTGCGCTTCTGATGATGATCTTTGTTCGCAAAGGCCTTGTTGAAGCAAGTGCTGAAATCGACCAAAAACCAGTAAGCACTAAAAACTGGGCAGCGTTCCTTGGTCTTTCTGCAGCAATGATCGGCTTGGTATTCTTCATGTTCTCTAACATGGATATTGGCCAAAACATCGTGTACGCAATCGGTGGTGCAGCGATCATCTACTTTGTCTCTTTGATGATGAAATCGAAGAAATCAGACATGCTAAAAATGGGGACTATCTTAATCATCACATTCCTGACGACATGTTTCTTCGTGTACTACGGTCAGATGATGACTTCGATGACAATGGTAGCGATCAACACAATGCGTGGCGATCTATTTGGTTTCATCCCTGTCGCACCTGAAGCTTCAATGGCAATGAACCCACTATGGTGTATGGTTGCTGGCCCTATCATCGCGGGTATCTTCTCTAACCTAGAAAAGAAAAACATTAACTTCTCAACTGCAACCAAAGTCGGTTTCTCTTTCATCCTTACGGCTATCGCTTTCGGTATCCTTACGATGGCAGTAACGACAGTTGGTGACGATATTCTGATCCGCCCAGAAGTCTTCCTAGCGATTCACTTCTTCCTAGCATTCGGTGAAGTGATTGTAGGTTCAATGGTTGTAGCCTTCATCCTGTCTGTTGCACCTAAGCACATTGAAAACTTCTCAGTAAGCTTGTTCTCTGTTGCTATCGCACTATCAGGCATTGTTGGCGCGGTATTCTCAACGTCTATTGCACTAGAGAAAGGTCAAGAGATCACACAAGAGATCGTGCAAACGGTTTACGGTGATTACTTCCAAATGCTGACTGTTCTTGCCGTCGTGATGGTAGGTATCGCAATGGCAGCATCGTTCATTATTCGTAAGATGCTAGAAGCTGCGAAAGCCGCTGAAGAAACGATTGAACTAGAGCAAGCAAACAGCTAATTCTGTTCGCTGAGTCAAACCAATCCTAAGAGCCCTTTAGTTTTCTAAAGGGCTCTTTTTTGTAGGATCCGTTTCTCAATAGGATCTGTCGTATAAGTTAGGTAGTACATGTGTAAATCAAAGTAAATGATAACTATTAGTATTGAGTGTTTTTTAGTTCAGGATTATGATGTGGAAATCCAAATCTAAGAGAGCCTTATATGAGCAAGCCTAGCCCTATCACATTAACCGTTACTCAAACCTCAACAATTACTCCAAACATGCAGCGCATAACGCTTAGCGGTGAGGGATTAAGTAAATACCCAACAGAATGTGCCGGCGGCTACATCAAGCTTTTATTCTCGCCACTTGGCACGACTGATTTAAGCCAGCTAAACGAAGGTGAGCGCCCAACCATGCGCACTTACACCATTCGTCAGTACAATCCTGTAGAGCAGTGGATTGAAGTTGATTTTGTTCGCCATATCACTACAGATTTGCAATGTGGTTTTGCGGCTCGATGGGCAATGAACGCAAAAGTGGGTGACACGGTTTCAGTGGCTGGCCCTGGTTTAATTCAGGGGCTTAACCTAGAGTCAGACTGGTTCTTCTTAGTTGCAGACATGACGTCCCTACCTGCGCTTTCTGCAAAAGTAAAAACGCTCCCAGAAACAGCAACGGGGCACGCTATCATTCAGATCAACTCAGCAGCAGATAAGCAGGTACTTGAGACTCCTCAAGGTATCAAAGTAACCTGGTTGATTGAAGATGAAACCTCAGAGTCACTTTCACAAACCGTGCGCAACACAGAATGGTTAGAAGGTCAGGTTTCAATATGGACAGCGTGTGAATTTGAAAGCATGCGTGAGCTAAGACAATACTTCCGCAACGAAAAAGAAGTCGCGAAAGAGAACATCTACATCAGCAGCTACTGGAAACGTGGTGTCACTGAAGATGGCCACAAAGTGTTGAAACAGCAAGATGCTCAAGATTTAGCGGGGTAAGTCTTTTACTACCTACAGCTTCTTACTAGATAAAGAGAAAACGCCCTTAACGAAGTTTGTTTCGCTAAGGGCGTTTTTTCATTTAACTTAATAGAGATACCTATTCACAAATCCCCAATCACTCAGGCGATCTTTTAAGTCAATGAGATAACTAAGCCAGCAATAATTAGAGATACGCCTACACCGCGAGTCGCGTGCCACTTTTCCTTTAAAAAGTAGATCCCCATCACTACGCCGAAAATGATACTCACTTGCCTAAGAGCAACAACCAAGCTGACATTTTCAGTCATGGTCATCGCAAACAGCACTAAGCCATAGGTCGAAGCCATCATAATGCCTGCAAGCGTGGCTTTCTTTCGCAGTATCCAAGCATTAGTAAACTCGATTCTTTGGTTGGTTACGAATAACCAAACACTCAACGGAATCACAATTGCCCAGAACTGGATACCTAGGTAGAAAATCGCGGTGTGCTTGTTAGTTATAACTGGTGTGCTCAAAGGATCGAGTAACAGAAGCGCTTCTTTATCAATGATGGAATAGCCCGTGGTACCAATGGCCGCGATTAACGCCCACAGTACGCCAAGGTTGAGATACGCTTTTAACCTAAGATCTGAAAACTTCTTAAGTGGTACAAACAAACAACCCAAGGTAATCAAGGTGAAGCCAAACCATTGATTAGGTGACAGCTCATAGCCTATCAACACCGTGCCTAAACCCACCATCAACACGGGCAGCGCTCGTGCCATCGGGTAAATCACCCCAATATCGGCCTGCTTGTAGGCTACACCTAAGCCGATTAAATAGATGATTTGGCAAATACCACTTAAAAGAAGTAGCTTCCAGAATAAAAGCGTGATATCCACAAAGCCGACACTGTAAATGAACCAAATCAAATAGGGAGTCAATATCGCAGCAGCGGCAAAGCCAGAGGCTAAGAAGAATGACGAGCCCGAGCCTTGATTAGATTTACCTAGAACGTTCCAACCCGCGTGAAGCAAAGCCGAAATGATCACGATTACAATCGCAGAGAATTCCATTTCATTCCTAAATTATTGATGAATTAGCACAACGGCTGACAACAGGTGATAAAAAAGGCCTCCGAATAAGAGACCTTTGAGCGTTTCAATTGGGCAATCCTGCATAATTGCAGATATGCCAACGTTATAACGTATGACTAGCGCTCTAGCTGTGCGATCGACTCGATGCTGATCGCGTCATGACGCCAATATTCAATATCGCAATCAATCAAATCACCGTCTTGATTGTAATTAACACGCTCGACAACCATAGCCGGAGAACCAGAAGTCGCACGCAGAGCTTGCGCGGTTTCGCCAAGCAAAGACGTTGTGCTCACTCGGTAGCGAATCTTCTGATACACCACACCAAAGTGTTCTCGGTAGATGTCCGTCAACGACTTAGACAAGTCGTAGTCAAGCAAGTTAGGGAACAACTCTGGTCGAATGTAGTTGGTCACATACACAACGGGCCTGTCTTCAAGATAACGAACTCTGTCTACTCGATAAACGTCCGAAAAAGGTTGCAGTTCAAGAAGCCTAGTTGCTTCCTTGGTCGCTAAAATGCCTTTCGCCGCCACCAACTCAGTTTTCGGCTGTCGATTCTGCGATAGAGCCATATTGGTGAAGTTCAGCGTTTGTGTTGGATCGTAACGAAGCGGCTCGGGAGAGATAAACCAACCACGTCGGTCTTCTCGATAAATGCGCCCTTCCGCTTCAAGTGAAGACAAGGCTTCGCGTAAGGTAACTCGAGTCGTATCAAACGATTCAGCCAGCTTACGTTCCGCAGGCAGCTTCTGTCGTGGTGTTAACATCCCCGACTCTATCTGCTCTACGATGACATCTTTGATTTTTACGTACTGCACTTCATTTCCTTTCATTCTTGTTCTTGTCGTCAGCCACTCCTTGGCCAACTGCAATATAAGTGGTTCGCTAGCATTTACGCCAAGCTTGGGTGCGCTTATCGAATAACTTGTTGATTAGCATATGAATCAACTTCGCACTCGCTGCAGATATCATGATCATCACCGCCATCGCTGCTGCTGCACCGGTTTGACCTGCATCGTCCATATTCAGTACTGATACTGACGCTGGAATCGTATTGGTAGAATACAAGAATACTACCGCAGATGTCGTGGTAAGTGCATTAATAAACAGGTATGTCGCAATATCTAAAATCGCCGGCAGACAAACAGGTACCGTCACCTTAAAGAACAGCTTGTATTGCGGTAAGTTTACCGAAGCCGCTGTTGCTTCAATTTCGGAAGGCAGTTGTTTCAATGCCGTTAACGCCGTCATGTGCCCTACCGTGTAGTAGTGAACCACGGTATTAATCACCAAGAACGCCATCGTGCCATACAAGAAGTTGAGTGGGTTACTCAAATCATTGAAGTAGAAGATATAACCCAAACCCAGAACCATACCCGGAACGGCCATCGGAACAACGCTGAGCATTTGCATTGCTTGACGAACAGGCCCGAATGCGCGGCCTTTCTCAATGCAGTATGCCCCTAGGAAAATCAGAACAGTACCAATTATCGCAGTCCAAGCACCAAGCGTTAACGAGTTGAAGAATGGCGCCCAACCATAGGTACTCATTTCTGCAAAGTTATAGTTGTTTAGCGTCAGCGCTTTGTTCCAAGGCCAGAAGGTGACCATCGAACCGTATATCGCCATGCCCAACACGATAACCACAGCAGCAGAGATGATGGTGCAATAAAGGAAACATAAGCCATCACGCAGAGAGCTAGGTTCAGGTTGGTACGCGACAGAACGAGTATCAAACAAGCTCTTCTGTTTCTTTTGAACCCAGCGGTCAACGGTAAACGCAAGCAACGCAGGCAATAGCAGTAAGATACTGGTTACCGCACCCATAGAGAAGTTCTGTTGACCAACCACCTGCTTAAAGATGTCAGTCGATAACACATTGTAGCTACCACCGATCACCTTTGGCACACCAAAGTCACAAACCACCAGCGTAAACACAACGATCAGGGTGCTGATCAAGCCGTATTTTGCCGCAGGTAACGTCACCATGAAAAAGGTTTTTAACGATGAAGTATTGAGTGCACGTGCTGCCTCATAAAGGCGAGCGTCAGAGGTTCTTAATGAGGTGGTCAGAATCATCAAGGCGTGTGGAAACGTCCAGAATATCAAGCCCAGTGAGATACCAATCAAGCCATAAACCGAGTTGCCACCTAAGACTTCTTTAGCGATACCTTGGTTACCAAATAGGAAGATAAGACTGATTGCAGGAAGCAGTGACGGAGCAAGAATAGGCGCAGAACCCAGCACTTGAAAAAGCCCCTTAAAAGGCATGCATGAACGAGTTAGCGCATAGGCATAACCAAACGCCAAGACGCCCACGACAACTGTCACTAGCAACCCAAGCGTGAAGGTATTGCCTACCGACTGCCATAAGCTTTGAGACGCAAAGTACGTTGCGAAATTCTCTAAGCCTACAAATTCTCCATCTGCGTTCTGAACACTCTTTTTCAACATCGCCCACAGTGGCATCAGGATAAACAACGTCATGACCACAGACAAAAAGGCCAACAGCCCAAACAGAATTACGTTGTCTTTGCTTAACCGAGCCAGAAAAGGTTGTACTCGTCGTTGAATTAGCAGCTTAGATTGCATCATTTGAGTCGATTCCATGATTGTTTACGCCGCCTCGTCTTTCATCACTTGCAGGCTTTTCGATGGGTAAGCTCTAAGGCCTTCTTGATCAAACGCCACGTAACGAATATCACTGCGACGCAGCTTCAATCGGTTGAACTCTTTGACGGGTACATCAACGATGATCTCTTTCGCCGTTGAGTCATGTTGCAATTGGCACTCAATACGATAAAACGCCCCTAAGAATTCGCTTGATACGATTCTCACTGGCAAGGATTCACTAAAACGATCAACAAACTGGATTTGCTCTGGACGAACGGCAATATCGAAAACATCACCCAGATTTGGCGTGAGATTATCTAAGCCAGGTAACGGCAGCATTGACTCAGCAATGCGCATCTTGCCTTGAGCCGCAACAGAAGCTTGGATAAAGTTCATGCTGCCAACAAACTCAGCAACAAAACGACTGACGGGTTTTTGGTAGATCTCTTGAGGAGCACCGACCTGCTCGATAACACCATGATTCATCACGACAATACGGTCTGCCATCGTTAACGCTTCATCTTGGTCGTGCGTCACCATAATAGTGGTGATACCCAGCTTGCGTTGCAGTTGGCAGATCTCATCACGTAGGTGTGTTCTTACCTTCGCGTCCAACGCAGAAAGTGGTTCGTCGAGTAGCAACAAGCCTGGAGATAACGCCAATGCGCGAGCCAGAGCAACACGCTGCTGCTGTCCACCAGATAGCTGATTTGGATATTTCTGACCAGACGTGGGTAAGCCGATGGTTTCTAACCAAGACTCAACCGTCTCAAGGGCTTCTTTGGTCGACATGCCTTGGTTTTTCAGACCAATCGCAATATTTTCTTCCACAGTGAGATTTGGAAACAAAGCGTAAGACTGGAACACGATGCCAAAGTCGCGCTTTTCTGGTGGCAAGAAGGTCGTATCATTACCGTTCTGCTCAATAGAACCTGACGTTGGTAAGTCTAGGCCTGCAATCGCACGTAATAAGGTGGTTTTTCCACAGCCAGATGGGCCAAGGAAGCAGACGAACTCGCCTTTATCTATCGATAGGGAGATGTCTTTTAACGCTGTAAATTGGCCAAATTGCTTTACAACGTTTTCAATATTCAAATAAGTTTGGTTGCTCATACTACAGCACTCTCTATATGGTATATACCAAATTTAAACTGAGAATATTGCAGTTGAGTGACAAATTTATAGTAGCTAAATGACAGTTATATTGCAGATATAATAAGCATTAAGGATTGCTATTTGTTCAGCATTAACAGTTCGTTCAACGTTGAAAGCCCTCAGTGACTTGCCCATAAATCACTGAGAGCCTTAATGTAAACTTCTAATTTAAACGCAAGATTAATCTATGATTCAACCTTGTCGGCTTTGCCCGCCGCACCTGCGAGTTTGGATAACTGTTTATCTAGCCACAATGGCGTGTTACCCGAATCTTCCGCGTTCTCTTTTCTTCGTACCGCATCACGCACCATCATCGCACCTACCCAACGAAATGGCTCTGGCGGGAAGTGTCCTAACGGGCCTTTAGTTAAACCGCTTCGTGTCCAAGCATTGTCGATATCGAGCACCATTGCTGACAAAATCTTCGCGCCCATACGGGTTTGAGCAACGCCATTGCCTGAATAACCAAGCCCATAATAGATGTTGCTTTGGCCTTTTAGGTTACCGAAAAATGGCAATCCGGTAACCGAACGATCTGAGCCGCCAGACCAGTTGTAATCGAATTCACTTTGTTCCAATTTAGGGAACAGTTTTTGGAACGATTGATTGAGAATCGGCAGGTAGTTAGTCGTTTGGTTAAACATGCTTTCAACTTGATTAGCAAACGAGAATTTATTGCCGCCTTTGCCCAACATGAGTCGTCCGTCCTGGGTATCTCGGTAGTAGTGGACAAAGATACGCGAATCCACCACCGCCGCCCCTTTCTCTGGGCCAAACTTCTTGAGCTTTTCAGGAATGGGCTTGGTCACCACCATATCTGAAGAGACAACCACAATGCTGCGTTTGAACTCTTTGAAGTGATCGAGCATCCACGCATTGAGTGCCAAAATCACTTTATCCGCAAATACTGACCCGCCTTTGGTTTGAATTCGAGCGGGAGAGCCATAGTCGAGTGATGTCATCTCTGTGTTTTCGTGAATTTCGACACCCAGTTCAAGCGCGACTCGGCGCAAACCTCTAGCCAATAACGCTGGCTGCACACTACCCGCAGCTTCTGAGTAGTAACCCTCAATATGGCGTTCAGATCCCGCTTTATCAGCCAAAGAATCGTCGCACTTCTTCCAGCTATTGATACCCTGCTTAACCAGCTCATTAACAACAGGCTCCATTCCACCCTTTTGAGCTTCATTGGTCGCCGTGTAGTAAGTTCCGCTGCGATATAGATGCGCGTCAATCTTGTGTTCGTTACAGAAGGATTCGATCTCGTATATAACCTTTTCCGATTCCTTAACCAACCATTTCGCTTGTTCTTTTCCATAGAGCTTTTTCAGCGTCGGATACTTGGTTGACCACGTCAGCATGCAACCGCCGTTCGCACCAGAAGCACCGCTACCACATAGGCCTTTTTCAATCACGACAACATGCTTTTCGGGTTGCTGTTGTTTGATTAAAATCGCCGTCCATAAACCCGTATAGCCACCGCCAACAATGGCGATATCACAGTTGACATCTTTTTGGAGCGGCTTAGCCGAATCTAGCCCCGCATTGATGTTGCCGAACTCTTGTTCCAACGCTTGCTTGAACCAATATGAGTAGTGCTTTGTCATTTGTTGTACCTTACTTAAAACCTGAAGGCGTAAAACTAAAAAAGGAAGACCGAAGCCTTCCTTTACTGATTTCTAACTTCTAATGAACTAAACAGTTAAATAGCTAAATAGTTAATTAACTGAGTAGCTCGATAGATTAAGATTTTGGCTCTGATTTAGCGTCAAACTTCTCAGACCATGTTTTCAATACGTCTGCACGCTCGCTGCCCATGCGAGCGAAGTCCATTTTTGCCATGTTCTTTTCTACATTAGGGAAGTTCTCTGCTTTGCCTGTCACATCTTTGTGACCAACAACTGGGTACATTTCGATGTAAAGCTCATTTGCCGCTTTAGAAATAGACCAATCGATAACACGTTGTGCTGCATCAGAAGGCTTAACAAGACCTACCGCTTCAGATTCCCAGCCGATGCCTTCAGGCGTAATCACTGAAAGTGGAGCGCCTTGAGTTTTCAGCTTAGCGCCACGGCTCGCCATAGAAATACCGATAGCGACTTCACCCATGCCAGCTTGAACACATGGCTTAGAACCAGAGTGCGTGTAGTGAGCAATATTTTGGTCTAACTTCTGCATGTAGTTCCAACCTTGGTCTTCACCCATGTTTTGTAGCCAAGCAGACACTTGCATATAACCCGTACCAGAAGACGCTGGGTTTGGCATCGCAATGTGGCCTTTGTAGATAGGCTTGGTTAGGTCATCCCAAGATTTAGGTGCTGGTAGGTTAAGTTGTTTCGCTACCGCTTCGTTGAAACAAACCGCATTGAAGAATGCATCGTTGCCATACCAAGCTTGAGTAGATTGCGGATCGTTGAGGTTTGAGCGCAGCGCTTCTACACCTTGAGGAGTGTAAGGCTTAAGAATGCCCTCCTCCTTAAGTAGAGCCATTGAAGAACCCGCAAGGCCCCACACCACTTCTGCACGAGGGTTGTTTTTCTCAGCCAATAATTTTGCCGTCATGATTCCTGTTGAATCACGAACCCATTTGATGTTGATGTCTGGGTTTTCGCTTTCAAAAGCATTTTTGTACTTCGCTAAGATGTCAGTTTCAAAAGCGGTATAAACCGTCACTTCCTGTGCCGCATAAGCGTTACCAGCTAATAGTGTGACTAATGCTGCAAGTGATCCTTTCATAAAACGGTTTTTCATCATTTTCTCCAGTCAGGCCCAACTCTAGAGTGAGAAGTTGCCAAAATTAAAAATTGCCAAAGTTAAAGTTGTTAAAGCTAGAAGCCCTATCGAGAGGCACCTATATTCAAAAATTCATTCCAGTTATTGGCACACACCCCTCACACTGGTATGTACCAGATTTCAATTATTAAGCTAACTGGCTTTTGTGACGATTAAATGAACGAAAAATGGCAATTTAAAGATCGGAAAATTTCTCAACACAAGTGACCATTTTTAATATGAAGCTTTTGTGAAAATGATGTTTGGGCTATTTACGACCGTTTAAATTGGTTGTTAAAGTAACTCTAAATATTGGTATAGTCCAAAATTAAAATCACGAGAGTTGAACATGAGAAACGAATACTTACTGCTGACACCGGGCCCTTTATCTACTTCTGAAACCGTTCGCCAAGCGATGTTAAAAGATTGGTGTACTTGGGATGATGAATACAACAAAGACGTTGTTGAAGTGATTCGTAGCAAGCTAGTGACTTTAGCGACTAAGCAAGCGGGATATACAAGCGTATTAATGCAAGGCAGCGGCACCGCTTCGGTAGAAGCAACAATCGGTAGCGTTATCTCTAACAACGGTAAGCTTCTTGTTGTTGATAACGGTGCGTACGGCGCTCGTATTGCTCAAATCGCAGAATATTTAAACATTCCATGCCATGTCGTTTCCCCAGGTGAAACATCACAGCCTGACTTGAACAAAATGGAAACGGCATTGGCCATGGATTCAGACATTACTCACGTGGCGATTGTGCACTGTGAAACCACGACAGGCATGCTGAATCCAATTGAAGACATTGCCAAATTGGCAAAACAGCACAACAAAACCGTCATTCTCGATGCAATGTCGAGCTTTGGTGGCATCCCTATGGATATCGCTGACTTAGGTATCGATTACATGATCAGCTCTGCAAACAAGTGCGTCCAAGGTGTACCGGGCTTCGGCTTTGTTATTGCTAAGCAATCGGAACTGGCAAAGTGCAAAGGGCAGGCTCGTTCACTAAGCCTTGACCTGTTTGACCAATGGTACTGCATGGAAAGCAACCACGGTAAATGGCGTTTTACCTCTCCAACTCATACAGTGCGTGCTTTCTATCAAGCTCTACTTGAATTGGAACAGGAAGGTGGTATCGAAGCTCGTCATAATCGCTACCAAACAAACCAAACCACACTGGTTGCAGGTATGCGCTCTCTTGGTTTTGAACCTCTGTTAAATGATGAACTTCATTCACCGATTATCACCTCTTTCTATTCTCCAACTCATAGCGATTACCAATTCAAGGAATTCTATGACCGTTTGAAAGAACAAGGTTTTGTGATTTACCCGGGCAAGGTTTCAAACGCCGACTGCTTCCGAATCGGTAACATCGGTGAAGTGTATCCGTCAGACATTGAAGCTCTAATTGGCGCAGTTAAGAATGCTATGTACTGGGGCATCAAATAATGACGATGGCCAATCAAGATTCTGTTCTAAAGGCGACACACTTTCGAAGCGAAGGCGATGTGAACACCACGCCAGCGCGTGAGAAATGGAACGAGTCGCTAAACGATGATGCGACTCAAGCGATGTTAAAGCGTGATGCTGACGTGTTTCTTCATCAAGCCATGTCAACACCTTGCCTAGACACGCTTGAAACCGCTGAAGGCATCTACATTCAAGATGCAACGGGCAAGAAGTACATGGACTTTCACGGTAACAATGTTCACCAATTAGGTTATGGCCACCCACATATTATTAATAAAGTGACTCAGCAAATGGCGTCATTGCCGTTTTCACCACGTCGATTCACCAATGAGACGGCCGTTCAGTGCGCTGAAAAACTCACACAGATCTGCGGTGGTGATTTGAATCGCGTGTTGTTTGCGCCAGGTGGTACATCGGTTATCGGTATGGCACTGAAACTGGCTCGACATGTCACTAACAACTTCAAAGTCGTTTCATTGTGGGATTCCTTCCATGGTGCGTCGCTGGATGCAATTTCAGTGGGTGGCGAAGCGTGTTTCCGCGAAGGCATGGGGCCATTAATGGCTGGCGTAGAACGCATTCCACCAGCGGTTTCCTATCGTGGTGCTTTTCCGCTTAATGTCTCTTTATCGCGTTGCGGGCAAAACTCAGGCGATAACAATGAGACGGCATGTGATGTGCACTATGCCGATTACCTTGAGTATGTGATTGAAAAAGAAGGTGGCATTGGTGCCTTCATTGCGGAAGCAGTGCGTAACACAGACGTTCAAGTACCAAGCAAAGCTTACTGGAAACGTATCTGTGAGATCTGCGATAAGCATAACGTCATGTTGATCATCGACGACATTCCAAACGGTATGGGTCGCAGTGGCGAATGGTTCACTCACCAAGCTTTTGATATCGAACCTGACATTCTTTGTATCGGTAAAGGCTTTGGCGGCGGCTTAGTACCAATCGCAGCCATGGTCACTAAAGACAAATACAACACGGCAGCGCAAGTATCACTTGGTCACTACACCCACGAGAAAAGTCCTATTGGCTGCGCGGCGGCACTGGCTACGATGGAAGTGATTGAGCAAGAAAATCTACTTGAAAAAGTACAAGCGGACAGCGCATTCGTGCGTGAACAACTGCTTCAAATGAAAGAGAAATACCCAGTCATTGGTGACGTTCGCGGCATCGGCCTGCTCTGGGGAGTGGAATTGGTCACTGACCATATCACCAAAAACCGAGCGTTCGATGAAGCAGAAGCAGTACTTTACCAATGTCTGAACGATGGCCTGAGCTTTAAGGTGTCACAAGGTAACGTGATTCAATTAAGCCCGCCATTGATCATCAGTCGCAGCGAGCTAGAAGTCGCTCTGTCTGTATTCGAAAAAGCGATAGCCAAAGTCTGCAAAGATTTTGAATACCTTTAATTCTCGAAATCAACATTTAAACCAATAACCTTAAACAACCATTTGTTTCCCAGAACTTTGAACTGGGAGTGACACAAAAATAGGACACTATTATGAACACGACATCACCTATCCAAGCGGTTATCTTTGACTGGGCCGGCACTATCGTTGATTTTGGGTCGTTTGCTCCAACTAGCATCTTCGTTGAAGCATTCAAACAAGGTTTCGACTTTGACATCGACTTAGCTGAAGCTCGTGAACCTATGGGTATCGGTAAATGGGATCACATCCAAGCGGTGGGTCGAATCCCTGCTGTTGATGCTCGTTGGAATGCCCAGTTCGGACGTTCGATGACCAGTGAAGACGTTGATGCGATCTACGCGGCATTCATGCCTCTTCAAAAAGCGAAAGTAGCCGACCACGCAGCGCCAATTTTAAACGCGATTGAAGTAGTAAATAACCTTAAAGAGAAGAACGTAAAAATTGGTTCTTGTTCAGGTTACCCACGAGAAGTGATGGACGTACTGATTCCAGCAGCCGCAGATTATGGTTATCTTCCTGACAACGTAGTAGCGACTGATGACTTACCGCAAGGCGGTCGCCCAGCTCCATTCATGGCACTTAAAAACGTCATTGACCTAGGCGTGACGAGCGTTGCAGCGTGTGTGAAAGTGGATGACGCAGCACCCGGCATTGATGAAGGTCACAACGCAGGCATGTGGACGGTAGGCCTTGTTCTATCAGGTAACGAAGCAGGCTTAACGTATCAAGAATACTTAGACGCAGACGAAGCAACTCTGGCAACGGCGCGTGAAAAAGCAAGCGTGAAGCTGAACAAATCAAACCCTCATTACCTGATCGATACCATTGCAGACTTACCTAGCGTAATTGCAGATATCGAGAAGCGTTTATTGGCGGGTGAGCGTCCGTAAACAAAGTCGAGCTATTACGTGATGTAAAACGTGAAAATACCGCTATAGCTTCAATTCAAATCCCTATCTAATCATGTACTCAACCGAGTTAGACATGGTGGATGGGGATTTTGCGTTTAATAAGCATGATAAAGCGCAAGTTTTTTACTTATTCCCCTCAGAGTCACTGGAAAATACACGAGGCTAGGCTATAGCTTTAAATATAGGCATTCCAACAAATGATAAAACTAATAATAAAAGCCATCTAAATATATAATATCTAACAATTCCATTGACTCCAATACGCAATCAGATTAACAATATAAGTACTGAGAAAGAAATAGGTTCAGCTGAACCAACACCTTGATTTACTTATTATAAGCAGTGTCGTAACCCAATAAGTGATCGTTTTACTGGTAAGTTCAGATAACAATAAGAGTTAATCCAAGGATAAGATTATGAAAAAACTGTCGAAAATCATGTGTGCTGTTGTTGCCGCTTCAGGCCTAGCAGCAGCGCCTTCTATCGCTGCTACAACTTATGTTGGTGCTAAAGTGGGCGTGGGCTGGTTAGATAGCGCATGCGTAAGCGGTGAAAAATGTGATGATGATGCAATCGGTGCTGGCATCTACTCTGGCTACAATTTTAATGACAAGTTTGGTATTGAGCTAAGCTCTGATTTCCTTGGTGATTACAAGACAAGCTTTTCAAAGAACGGCACAACCGCTGCGTTCAGCGATCCACTAATCGCAATCTCACTAACGCCAATGTACCGCCTTCCAGTACAGCAAGAGTTTGACGTATTCTTCAAAGCAGGTCCTGCTTACATCTCGCACGGTGGTGAAGATGACGTTGTACTTTCTGCTGGTATCGGTGTAGAGAAGCAACTTTCTTCTGATTGGGCACTACGCGTTGAGTACCAATACTTTGATGACTTCGACGACAACTACGTTCAAGACCTAAACTCAAACCTACTGTCTGTTGGTGTTAGCTACAACTTCGGTACTGGTAACACAACTGCATCAGCGGCAGCAGCAGCAGCTTCTGCGGCAGCAGTGACACAAGCACCATCTGAGCCAATCACAGAGCCTGCAGTTGTTGTTGAAGAGAAAAGTACTGTTGTTGTGACTAAAGCACAAACAGAGAGCTACTCTCAAGAAATGTTCGCAACTAACAGCACAGAATTGTCTACAGACGGTAAGATTGCACTACAACCTCTAGTTGAAGTTCTTAAAGCTCACCCTCAATCGACTGTTGTTGTTGTTGGTCACACTGACTCAACAGGCGCTGCTGAATACAACATGATGATCTCTAAGAAACGGGCTGCTGCAGTTGCTGCACACATCGAAGAGCAAGGTATCGAAGCTGAGCGTATCACTGCTACTGGCGAAGGTGAAGAGAACCCAGTTGCATCAAATGATACAGCTGAAGGTCGTGCTCAAAACCGTCGTGTTGACGCAACGATCCCTGGTTTCGAATACCAAGAAGAAGTACAAGTTGAAGAAGTTATCGTAGAAACTGCTGAATAACAGCACTCTACCTTAGCCGAAATAATAAGGGCGGAGCACTCAAAGTGCTCCGCCCTTTTCTGTATCTGTCTTTACTAATAAGCCGTAAGCCGAAAAGTACCGGCCCCAAGCTAGGCTGTACAAACCGAAAACTAAACGATTTCCCAGCTGTGAGTCATTTCTACGCCAGCACCTAACATTAGACATACTGAACAGTATTTTTCTAACGAATCAGCACATACTTTAGCCACTAACTCAGGATCTAGGTTGTCACCAGACACTTCAAAGTGAATGTTAATCACAGTAAAGATTTTTGGTGCTGTTTCACGACGTGTCGTTTCAAGTTTTGCATTACAGCCTGTGATGTTCTGGCCTGCAGATTTCAAACCATCGACGACATCAACAGAGCTACAACCACCAGCGGCCATAAGGACCATTTCCATTGGGCTTGGCGCGGTTGCACCACCACTGCCATCCATTACTACAGAGTGGCCAGATTGAGATTGACCTAGGAATTTAAAGCCTTCGACCCATTTAACTTCTGCTTGCATGTTGTTCCTTAGATGTACGATAACCGCCATCGCTGTCAATTATTGGATATCAATACTGACACCCTACTACTGGCGGCATTTATGAGCAAGATTTTCTCGGCGACATATTTTTTTGTGAATGATGCAATTTTTTCCATCTAAAACCTGTCTCTATTCGTACATTCAAAATCGAATGAGAAGAACGTCAAGATGAGGTATCTATGAATAAATTATCTAAAATATTGGTATCACTCGTGGTTGCGCTACCACTGATTTCGCTGTTTGTAAGCCAGACTGGCACTGCCAATACAATGGATAAAACGGCTAATTCAGGTAAAAGTGAAATCGCGACACTGGCTGGTGGCTGTTTTTGGTGTACGGAGTCCGATCTAGAGAAGCTAAAAGGTGTAACCGACGTTATCTCTGGATACTCTGGTGGTGAACTGGAAAACCCAACCTACAAACAGGTCTCTTCGGGTAAGTCAGGTCACATCGAAGTGATCAACGTGACCTATAACCCTGATGTGGTTAGCTACGAACAGGTTCTTGACCAATTCTTCCGACACATCGACCCAACCGATGACAAAGGTTCTTTTGTAGACCGAGGCCGTCATTATCGACCAGCTATTTTCTATCATAACCAAGCACAAAAAGATGTTGCTCAGAACTTCATGATGGAAATCGACAAAGCTAATATCTTTGGTGAACCACTAAAAACAGAACTGATTGAATTTGAAAAATTCTGGCCAGCGGAAGACTATCACCAAGACTATTACAAGAAGAGTAAAGTTCGTTATAACTACTACCGCTATGCTTCTGGCCGCGATCAGTACCTAGATAAAATCTTCGGTGATGATAGAAAGGACAACCCTAAAACACTACGTCAGATCATCGACAGTAAGAATGCGACAGCCAATGCTAAAACCTACGTTAAGCCGTCTGACGCGGAGATCAAAGCCAAGCTAACGGCACTTCAGTACGATGTAACGCAAGATGACGCGACAGAACGCCCGTTTGATAACAAATACTGGGATAACAAACAGGAAGGAATCTACGTCGACATCGTTACTGGTGAGCCGTTGTTCTCATCAAAAGACAAATACAAATCAGGTACGGGTTGGCCGAGCTTCACCCAACCAATCAGCGAAGCTTATGTCGTTACAACTACTGACTACAAGCTGCTTTACCCAAGAACAGAGGTTCGAAGTAAGTTTGGCGATTCCCACCTAGGGCATGTATTCAAAGATGGTCCAAAACCAACAGGGTTACGTTACTGCATGAACTCAGCCGCAATGCGCTTTATCCCTGCGGATAAATTAGCAGAAGAAGGCTATGAGGAATACGTTGAGATGTTTGAGGGATAGGCATTCAGCAATTAACGATCAGCCTATGACAACAAAGCCAGCATATCGCTGGCTTTGTTTTTATTTACAGAGCTTTATTTATCAGCCCATGGACCTAATTAACCCGTTAACACCGTGTCTTCAGGGTATTTCAACAAGGAAGGTTCTGGGCGAGCTAGCATATAAGCCAAGGTCAGGGGGCCGATACGTCCAATCACCATAACCACAATCATGATGTATTTACCTGGCTCAGTCAGGTTTGCGGTTAAGCCAGCTGTTAAACCAACCGTTGCAAAGGCAGAAATCACCTCAAACATGACTCGATCAAACGCTGCCTTTTCAGTAAGCATTAACAAAAACATCGCGGTGGTTAATAACGCCCCACTTACCACAATAATGGCCAATGACTTTGTTACCGCTTGCCAAGTCACAGTGCGCTTAAACATCACCACGTGCTTTTTCTGACGGAGGAAGGTCCACGTTGCGACAAAGGCTACTGCAAAGGTCGAAACCTTAATACCACCACCTGTTGAGGTAGAACCTGCACCAATCAACATCAGTACAATCATTACCAGCAACGCAGGCTGTGTGTACTGAGACAAATCCACACTATTAAAGCCAGCAGTACGAGCACTTGCCGACTGAAAAAATGCGGCTAGCCACTGTCCTTGAGTCGATAACCCTTCCATGGTTGCTGAGTTATTTCTTTCTAGCAGCCAGAACAATACCGTACCTACCAACAATAGAGTCGGAGTGGCGGTTAGCATAATCTTGGTGTGTAAATGAAGATGTCGAAAACCTTTACGCCAGTTACTCGATAGGTCGCCGACGACTGTGAAGCCTAGCCCACCGAAAATGAACAAGCCAGCTAAGGTGAAGATCACCAGCGGATCATCAACAAAACTCATCATACTGTCTGAAAACAGTGCAAAACCTGCGTTATTGAATGCAGATATCGCATGAAATAGAGCATAAAAACTGCCCGTTGACCATCCCATCTCAGGTACCCAGCGGAAGCAGAGCAATACAAAACCGATAAATTCAGCCACTAATGCAAAGATGATGATCTTCTTAACCAATTTACGAAGGTTAATCTTACGATCTTGGCCAAGCGCTTCTTTCGCGAGTGCTTGTTGTTTAAGGCTTAACCTAACACCGAACATGTAAAGCAGTACCGCAGATAGAGTCATCTGCCCTAACCCGCCGACTTGCATCAAGAACATCAGTAAGATTTTACCCGCAAAGGTGAAATGCTCACCGGTATCGACAACACCTAATCCTGTCACACTGATCGCCGAGGTTGCTGTAAACAGTGCATCCGTAAAACTTAGGCCTGTCACAGAGAATACAGGCATCGTCAACAATATTGCAGAGGGGATAAGTACGCCTAAGAAGCTCGTAAGGATAATCTTAGGTTCAGAGCCTTTACGTGGCTTTTTATCACTCTTAAGCGTGTAGAAAGTACCTTTTCGTTTTAACGAATTCATACTGTTACCTTATTGCCAATTACCAATTGCGTAGCTTTCTAGATAAGGTCTCTTTCGGCCCAGCGATGATCACCACATCCCCAATTTCTAAACTCACATCCAGTTCTGGAGCTTTAGTTAGGTTCGGTCCTCGCTTGAAGCCAAGTACTTCAACACCATTTTCTTTACACAGCTTAAGGTCGCCAAGTTTCTTACCCAACAAATTAGAACCAATAACAATCTCCGTCATCGCTAAACCGCTGCCAAGATCGATAAACTCAAGAACGCGTCTATCCAACATTTTACGCGCAACACGAATGCCCATATCTCGTTCAGGCATGATGATATGGTCAGCACCAATCTTAGAGAGAATCTTGCCGTGAAACTTATCGTTCGCCTTTACCCAAACAGCTTTTGCGCCTGACTCTTTTACCACCAGAGTAGTCAGAATACTGGAATTAACATCAGAGCCAATCGACACCATCACCATGTCGTAATCGTCGAGTCTTAACTCTTTAACTGTCTCCTCGCTTGTACAGTTCGCAACAATCGCTTGTGAAACAAAAGCCGCCGCTTCTTTCACTCGCTCTTCATCAATATCGACGGCCAGTACCTGTGCCCCTGAACTTTGTAGCTCTTTGCAAACAGACAGACCAAATCGCCCTAAACCGATAACTGCATATTGTTTGTCGCTCATTTGAAATCCTGTTTAGAAATTTTAATTACACGGGATAGCCAAACCTACATTAGTTTCTATCTCAAAAAAAGTTAGTTCTGCAAGAATAAGGTTATACTATTGTCATAATCGCTTGATTTATAAAGGTAGAGAACAACTCGAGTTTCTGCTAATTTCCAATTCATAATTTCTGCGGCAGCACACACAATGAATGAATTCTTAACCCAAGTACAAACCTACATCAACCAGAGCCATAGTGATTGGGCAAACAGCGTCCTATTCATCACTATTGCGAGTTTTCTCGCTTGGGTAGCTTGGCGAATTATCCATAATCGCTTGGAAGTTCTGGTACAGAGAACCCACTTTCACTGGGATGACCTACTACTAGAGGCACTGAAAACCCCTGTCAGCACATTACTTTGGTGTTGGCCTGCTACTGTATCTGTCGGGCTCATCCTTCAAGACCAGTTTGGCAATGAAATCAACTGGTTAAAAACACTTAAGCACATATTAATTATCTGTACCTTCGTTTGGTTTACCTTACGAATGATCACTAACACAGAAGCCTATGTCTTAGAGCAAAAAACCAGAGACGAAACCACAGTACAAGCGATAGCGAAAGTCGCTCGCTTGTTCTTTATGGTGATGGGCGGCCTAACCATCATGCAGGCGTTTGGGCTCAGCCTTTCCGGCTTACTTACCTTTGGTGGTGTGGGTGGTTTAATCGTCGGTTTAGCCGCTAAAGATCTACTGTCGAATTTCTTTGGCGGCATGATGATTTACTTCGACCGCCCTTTTAAAGTCGGTGATTGGATACGCTCTCCCGATCGTCAAATCGAAGGTACTGTCGAACGCATTGGCTGGCGCATGACGATTATCCGCACTTTTGATAAGCGTCCTTTGTACGTTCCAAATTCGGTGTTCAGTAGTATTGTGGTAGAGAACCCATCGAGAATGTTGAATCGTAGAATCAATGAAACCTTTGGTCTTCGTTATCAAGATGCAGACAAATTGGCGCTCATTGTTGATGATGTAAGAACCATGCTCGAGAACCACCCAGATATTGATGCCAAACAGACGTTGATCGTTAACTTTGACAAATTTGGGCCATCAACACTGAACTTCTTTATCTATACCTTCACAAAAACGGTCAACTGGATCAGGTACCACAAAGTGAAGCAAGACGTTCTGTTACAGGTTCTGGCGATTATTCATAAACACAATGCAGACATCGCGTTCCCAACACAGACACTCAAGATTGACCCTCAAGACTTTTCTAATGTTCAAGGTCATAACAGCGTTCAAAGCCGAGGTGATAATCAGAATGTTAGCGATCCCAAAGATATGTTGAACTCCCCTACGGAAGGTCATCGATAGTCAACATCCTTCTTGGTTATCGATAAGTAATAAGCGTGAAGCGTGGTAATATGATGGCAGTATTCTAATGCACACAATTACCACTCTATGATTTTACCTGTCATCCTAGCTGGCGGCTCTGGAAGCCGCCTCTGGCCACTGTCTCGAGAGCTCTATCCTAAGCAATTCCTGAATATTGCTGGCGAACAATCGATGCTTCAGCAAACACTTCAACGCCTGCAAGGTATCGACGCACACCTAACGGATAGCAGCTGCGATGCGCCATTCATTATCTGTAATGAAGAGCATCGTTTTATCGCTGCTGAACAAATTCGCTCAACTAACGTCCTGCACAGTGGCATTCTATTAGAACCTGTCGGTAGAAATACTGCGCCAGCCATCGCACTTGCAGCCTTGCAAGCTTTGACCAAGTCTCATAGCACTAAAGGAGAAACGGCTGACCCAATCTTATTAGTGCTTGCTGCCGACCATCACATCGCTAAAACCTCTGAATTTCAACAATCGATTAACCGTGGTGTTGATTATGCAAAACAAGGCAAACTGGTGACATTCGGTATAACCCCAAATGCTCCAGAGACTGGCTATGGCTACATCAAACAAGGGCAACCTCTTGTCTCTAGTCTACAACTAGAAACCAACACTACAGACCAACCAACCCATTATGCTTACGACATTGAGTGCTTTGTAGAAAAGCCCGATAAAGCAACCGCAGAAGCATACATCCGCTCAGAACAGTACCTATGGAACAGTGGCATGTTCATGTTTAAGGCATCACGCTATCTTGAAGAACTCGCCGAACACCACCCCGAGATATTAGCGGCTTGTAAACTCGCTCTTGCAAAGCAAAATACCGACCTCGACTTTATCCGTATCGACGCTGAAGCATTCAAAAGCAGCCCAAGCGATTCCATCGATTATGCCGTGATGGAGAAAACCTCGCACGCAGCTGTGATCCCGATGGATGTCGGTTGGAATGATATTGGCTCATGGTCTGCTATCTGGGATGTAAGCGACAAAGATGAGCATAACAACGTCATTGAAGGTGACGTGTTAACCGTCGACTCTCAACACAACTACATTCATGCTGAAAACAAGCTAGTTGCTACTGTAGGTGTCGATAACCTGATTATTGTCGAGACCAAAGACGCTATATTGGTCGCAGATAAAGACAAGGTTCAGGGTGTTAAATCGATTGTTAGTCAACTAAGTCAAGCAGGTAGAACAGAGCATATTCATCACCGTGAGGTATTTAGACCTTGGGGTAAATACGATGTGATTGATTTAGGAAAGCGAGACAAAGTTAAGCGTATCACCGTAAAATCGGGTCATCAGCTTTCACTTCAGATGCATCATCATAGAGCGGAACATTGGGTAGTAGTAGCTGGCACTGCGAAAGT
The DNA here is from genome assembly GCF_041471945.1 of Vibrio sp. 10N.261.51.A4. Taxonomy (NCBI): domain Bacteria; kingdom Pseudomonadati; phylum Pseudomonadota; class Gammaproteobacteria; order Vibrionales; family Vibrionaceae; genus Vibrio; species Vibrio sp. 10N.261.51.A4. The sequence continues at coordinate 95,444 of NZ_JBFRPJ010000090.1, read as the reverse complement.
GACCAACAATGAGAAAACCTATCTGGTTGAAGAAGATCAATCCACTTACATCCCTTTAGGTCATATTCACAGCCTAGAGAACCCAGGGGATCTCCCACTCGAGATGATTGAAGTACAAACAGGCAGTCATTTAAGTGAAGGCGACATCATTCGATATCAAGACAGTTATGGGCGAGACGTGCGCAAGCAACAAGTCCACTCATCAAAGCACAACCAAACGAAATAAAGCAGCGACAAATCGATGAAACCAACATTAGACCTAAACTGCTTTAAGAACAACGATATCCGCGGCGTCATTGGTAAACAAATCAATGAGCCACTCGCCTACCTGCTCGGTAAGGCATTTGGCGAATACGTCCTATCCGCTAAGCCTGAAACCTCACTCGATGGTTTGGCGCAGGTAGTGATTGGTCGTGATAACCGCAAAACCTCCCTGTCATTACAAGAAGCCATGACCAAAGGCTTAATCGAGTCAGGGATTACCGTCATTGATCTAGGTATGACTGGCACTGAAGAGGTCTACTTTGCGACTCGTTACCTAAAAGCGATTGGCGGAATACAAATCACAGCCAGCCACAACCCAATCAATTACAACGGCATGAAAATGGTCGGTGTAGACGCTAGCCCTATCAGTAAAAACAGTGGTTTAGATGAAATCAAACGACGCATTGAAGAACTTAATCAAGAGCTGAACTGCAATTTACCGTTCGTTCATGCACAACCAAGTAACTCTAGTAGATCGAACAGTATTCTTGCTCCGTACGTCGAGCACCTACTCTCGTACATAACCCCATCAAAGCTGTCACCGATGAAGATTGTGGTTAATGCTGGGAACGGTGTTGCAGGACATATCATTGATGCTTTAGATAATAAATTTAACGAACTCGGTGTCCCTATCACCTTCATCAAAGTTCATCATAACCCTGATGGAAACTTCCCAAATGGTATTCCAAACCCTTTGATTAGAGAGAACCAAGCAGCCACTCGAGATGCCGTTTTAGAGCATTCTGCCAACCTTGGAATTGCTTGGGATGGAGACTTCGACCGATGCTTTTTCTTTGATGAGCAAGGCGATTACATCGAGGGTTATTACATTGTAGGGTTGCTTGCTGAAGCATTCTTGGTCAAACAGCCTAACACGACTGTATTGCACGATATGCGCATGACCTGGAACACAATTGAAATCGCAAAAACGCATGGTGGAAAAGCGATTGGAATTAAAGCAGGACACGCACTGATCAAAGAGAAGATGCGTGAAACGAATGCCGTCTATGGGGGCGAAATGAGCGCACACCATTATTTTCGTGATTTTGGATATTGCGATTCAGGCATGATTCCTTGGCTATTGGTTATCGAGCTGATGTCGAAAACTCAACAATCTCTTCACCAATTAACGAGTACTAGTATAGATAGATTCCCCTCTTCCGGGGAGATCAATCGAAGAGTCTCAGACCCAGAGCAGGTCATGGCTTGCGTGTTATCGCACTACCAAGATCATGCCGTTGAGATCGATCACACAGACGGAATCAGCATGAATATGGGCTCATGGCGCTTCAACTTAAGAAAGTCCAATACCGAGCCATTAATACGCCTTAACGTTGAAACCAAACAAGATAAAGCTTTACTGTCACTTAAAGTCGACGAGTTACTGTCTTTTCTCATTTAAGAATACAGACACTTCCAGTTTTCAACTAAGATCCACAAAAAAGCCCTTATTAGCTGTTGCTAACTAAGGGCTTTGAATTTTCAGTAGCTTAATCGCTGACTGTAATTAGTCTATTTGTTACGACGAGCTTCAACAGCGTCTGCCAGCTGGCGAAGTACTGTTTCAGTGTCTTCCCAACCAATACACGCATCAGTAACAGATTGGCCGTACGTTGCAGCTTTGCCCTCAACCAGGTCTTGGCGACCTTCAACAAGATGAGATTCAATCATCACACCAAAGATAGCTTTGTCGCCACCAGAAATTTGTGCGCTTACGTCATCAGATACGTTCATTTGACGCTTAAACTGCTTAGAGCTGTTTGCGTGGCTGAAATCGATCATCACTTTTTGTGGAAGACCAGAAGCTGCTAGCTCTTCTTTAATCTTACCAACGTGTTCTGCGCTGTAATTTGGCTCTTTGCCACCACGTAGGATGATATGACAATCAGGGTTACCTGCTGTTTCAACGATAGCTGAGTGACCGTACTTAGTTACTGATAAGAAGTGGTGAGAAGCGCTAGCAGAGCGAATAGCATCTGTTGCAATCTTGATGTTGCCATCAGTACCATTCTTAAATCCAACTGGGCAAGATAGGCCAGAAGCCAGTTCGCGGTGAACTTGAGATTCTGTAGTACGTGCGCCGATTGCACCCCAGCTGATTAGGTCAGCAACGTATTGAGGCGTGATCATGTCTAGGAATTCGCTTGCCGTTGGCATGCCCATGTCAGTTAGGTCCAGCAGTAGCTTACGTCCTAGACGAAGGCCATCATTTAGCTTGAACGTATCGTTCATGTACGGGTCATTTATTAGACCTTTCCAACCAACAGTTGTACGTGGTTTTTCAAAGTAAACACGCATTACGATTTCAAGGTTATCACCAAGTTCGTCGCGCAACACTTTCAAACGTTTACCGTACTCAAGAGCAGCTTCTGTGTCATGAATAGAACATGGGCCGACAATAACAAGCAAGCGATCATCGCTCTCTTCTAAAATATTGTGGATCGCTTTGCGGCTTTCAAAGGTTGTAGAAGAAGCAACTTCTGTCGCTGGAAACTTTTCTAAAACAGCAACAGGGGGTAATAACTCTTTTACTTTGTTAATTCTTACATCATCAGTCTGGAACATTGCTTACTTCTTCCTTTTTTCTATCCTTGAGCTGAATGTACGTTGTCTCACGTCACTTTCTATCAGCACTAATCTTCTTGTTCCCTGTAACTTAACTAGTAAAAACTCTAGTTTCAATCACTAATTAAAAATAAACGCAATTTTTTTTGTGTTTTATATTTAAAACACCCTGTATACCATTATTTACACGATATCGATTGCGTATTTTATAGCAAGGTAAGAAGAGCCATTCTTCAAGCTACATCATGCATGTAAAATTGTGTCGAACTCAAAAACAAAAAAGCTCACGTGATCAGCGTGAGCTTTTATTTAATTACATTCTTTTCAATGGCTTGACGACACTATCAAGCCCTTCAATTTTCAGAGCAAGGCACAGTTTCAATAAATCGCCGAGTTCACCAGACGGGAATCCCTTTTTATCAAACCACAGCAAATATTCTTCAGGTAAGTCAATCAGTGTACGACCCGCGTACTTTCCAAATGGCATCTGCATTCGAGCCAACTTAATCAGGTTCTCTTTCTCTAGCATTATTCGGTCTTTACTATGCGTCATCTATGTTGTGTAGAGTATCACCTAAACGTTCAACCCAATAGTTGATCGCGTCTTTGGCATCATCCAGCGAATCAATCATGGTTGAAAAATCTTTGTTACCCGCTTCACGGTCGATGGCTGCAAACAGTAGTGTGCCCTCTTGAGCATCACTGACCAATAACTCTACACTCGCACTCCCAACATTGGTGTGCTCACCAGTCGTGACCTTAGATATGGTTGACATCGCAAGGCCAAACGGCAGAACGCTGCTCGTTACAGCTAAGATCGGATTGGGCGTTTCAACGTTACTCAGAGCGATACTCAAGCGGAGCGTTTTTCCTGTCGGTTCATCGACAATCGTTTTATGAGGCGATATTTTATCTTCCAAGCGCGCAACCATGTGCTCTGTGAGTTCCTGAATCTCTTCCTGATCCAACGAACCTTCTTCTGTTAAAACAAAAATTTGGTCGATCACTACAGAATCGTAGTCATCTAACTTGGATTTCAAACGCTGCGCGTCACGTAGCCCAACCCTTGCCCAAACCAAGTCGACGCCTCCGTCAGGCCCAGCCTGAAAATCTTCGTAGCTGGTAAATTTAGTAGCGGTTCTAATTGGGCCGCCTGCACAACCAAGCAAGAAAATGCTGGTTGCAACAAGCAAAAGGACTTTTAAAGGGTTCATAACGCACTTAGTCAAAATTAAGGAATCTAATTAAGTATGACATACCCTATGTGAAAAGGTTGTAGAAAAAGGGGGTTAAAAATCAGAGCTAACTCTAAAATTAATCATGTTGAACAGTGTGTGCGTACTCTACAATTACCTGATTTCCTTCAATATAAGCATTTTGGATCTCACCATCAACACTCATTCTACTTTTCAGGTAGACCACTTTAGGCCCCGATTCATTGACCTCTTTTAGCGAGGGGAATACATTCCTTGGTTCCAAATGAAGTAAACGACAAAAATGACTAATGAAAGACATGGTTAATGGCGTCTCCCCTCTTAGCACTCTTGAGAAATCAAGCTGGTTCATGCCTAGCTTTTTTGAAAACTCCATCTGCGTAATTCGCATTCTCGATTTTTGTGACATCCACGTTTGATACAACGCGTCTCTGCCTAGTTCTGTGAATTCCATACCGGCTCCTTTATATAATTCATACCAATCAATTGTCCGGTTTTTCATACATGGCGTGTCAGGGTTCGGTTAGTGGAAACCAAAGGTTTGGTTTTGATATGTGCACAATTGTTGTACAGAGCGAAGCGAAACAACCCAAAGTCATTCACTAAAACGATTAGATCAAATGCTTTCTTTATTTATATCAATAATTTATACGTTAACGAACTAAACATATAGCAAGTTAATTTGTATCAAGAATTAAAAGTTCGAGATTGGCATTCCACATTTCAATCGATTGATTCGCATTTATAAAACTGGTTGGCTACATTTCGATTGCTCAAACGCACTTCTGGCAAACTATTTGAAAGAATAGGACGCAAAGCCACCGGTCTGTCGACAAATATTCTGTCTATGATAGCGGGGCCGCCACTTAATAGAATCTAAGTGTAAATGCATGCCGGGGTGTTCTCTTTTTTGTCGGCCAAATACAGTAAGGACAAATAATGAAACAACTCCAAAAAAAATCACTCATCGCGCTATCGCTTCTTAGCGTAAGCGGTGCAAGCTTCGGTCACGGTTATGTCTCGGCATACAACAATGGCGTAGCTGAGAGCCGTGTTGCCCTATGTAAGTTCCCTGCGAGTGATACGCAAGAGAAAAACACCAACTGTGGTGGTATCCAATACGAACCACAAAGTGTAGAAGGCCCTGAAGGCTTCCCAGAAGTTGGCCCTGCTGATGGGAAAATCGCCAGTGCGCAATCTTCTTTAGCAGCAGCACTAGACGAACAAAAGGCAGACCGCTGGGTTAAACGCCCTATCAAGTCTGGTTCTCAATACTTCGAGTGGACATTCACAGCTAACCACAAGACTCGCGATTGGAAATATTACATTACTCAACCCGACTGGAATCCAAACCAGCCGTTGGCTCGCAGCTCTTTTGACTTAACGCCATTCTGTGTTGTTGAAGGCAATATGGAACAGCCACCGATGCAAGTCAGTCACTTGTGTAATGTGCCAGAGCGTGAAGGTTATCAAGTGATCCTTGCCGTATGGGATGTAGGTGACACTGCAGCGGCTTTCTACAACGTTATCGACGTGAAATTTGATGGTGACGGCCCTATCATTCCTGATTGGGATCAAGGTGGTCAAATCAACCCGACACAAGACCTGAATGTTGGTGACGCTGTTTATACGCGTGTATTCGACCAGTCTGGTGAGAACGCTTCATACAGCACTGAGCTTGTGATTGAAACTTCTGAACAAGGCAAAGCCAATAACTGGTCTTACGCGCTTGCTTCTAAGATCAACCAAGAGCAGACGCAAATCAAAGCAGGTCAATTGAATGACCAAGGCGATTTCGCACCCGTTTACGGCACGAATCCTGTTTATCTAAAAGCAGGCTCTGGCTTTAACAGTGTCGAAATCGGCTACAAGATTGATACTCCAGAACCCGAGCATGATCTTGAAGTCTCGGGCTTAGAATCAGAGTACATTATCGATGAGAGCCAACCTACTCAGCTTGACCTTACGCTAGCGGCAACAGGCGATATTCAAGCTGAGCTTACCGTGTACAACCATCACCGTGAAGCACTTGCCTCTCAGAAATCGGACCTAACAGACGGACAAGTTGAAGATATTCAACTGACTCTTTCTAAGTCTGAAGCTGGTCACCACATGCTTGTGGTTGTGACGAAAGATGACCAAGGTAACTTAGTGGATCAGAACACGCTTGATTTCCACCTAATGGACGAGCAAACACCGCCACCAGCAGGCGACTACGACTTCGTGTTCCCAGAAAGCATTGAGTCTTACACAGCAGGAACAAAGGTTCTAAGCAGCGATGGTGGCGTTTATCAGTGTAAAGAGTTCCCATACTCTGGCTACTGTGTTCAATGGGCTCCAACAGCAACTCAGTACGAACCAGGTGTCGGTTCACACTGGCAAAGTGCTTGGAACAAAGTGGACTAATTGTTAGCGAGTTACTTATTTTCAAGTATGTGAGCTTGTGTAATTAGCCAAACAAAAGCGGATGCCCAGAGCATCCGTTTTCTTATTCAGCAACAGCAGAAATGCGGTTATCAAAGTAGATAGTGGTCTGCCAACAGAGCCACAAACAAGATCATGAGATGATAGATGGAGAACTTAAAGGTCTTCATGGCCATATTGGGTTCATCACGATATTTCAGTACCCAAGCGTGGTAAACAAACCCACCGTTGAGCACCAATGAAGCACTCAGATATATCCAGCTGCTCATGCCGACCAACACCGGCAATATACATACGATGCTAAGCAACAAGGTATAGAGCAGAATCGATGTTTTGGTGTAAGCAATACCATGGGTCACAGGCAGCATGGGGATATTCACCTTGGCATATTCGTCCCGACGATGAATTGCCAACGCCCAGAAATGAGGAGGTGTCCAAATAAAGATGATCATCACCAACAACCAAGCATTTGAGTGCAGTTCATTGGTAACCGCCGTCCAGCCCAGTAGCGGTGGCATTGCACCAGCGATCCCTGCTATCACGATGTTTTGCGGCGTCGCTCGCTTCAGATACATGGTATAAATCACTGCGTAACCCAACAAGCTTGCAAAGGTTAACCAAGCGGTGAGTTGATTGACCCACACCACAAGCATGACGAAACCAAGTAAGCCGATACCCGCGGCAAAGCTGAACACGCGCGCACTACTCAGTTCACCGGATGGTAAAGGTCGTCGATTTGTTCGAGTCATTTGTCCATCGATCTTTTTGTCGATCAAATGGTTAAACGCGGCTGCCGAACCTGCCATTAACCCTATCCCAATCATCCCGAATAGAGTTTGTTGCAAAGGCAATCCATTAGGCACAGCCAAACACATTCCAACCAGTGCAGTTAGCAGCATCAAAGCTACCACCTTCGGCTTGGTCAGCGTTAAATAAACTTTCCAAGTTGCTTTGTTTTTTGCAGCTATTTCGTTACTTAAAGCTGTGTCATTGTTGGCTGTTATCTTATGAATTAAGGCTGCGTCTTGAGCCACCACTTCATACTGTGTTGACGTTCTACTGACCATGATTACCTCCTTGTAATACACTGTTCTTCACCAAGCTCTCACTCGGTTTGCGTTGCCACACCACAAAATTGGTTACAACCATGCTGATGAGCAACATTGCTGCGACTAGGTTATGCAAAACCGCGACTGAGATTGGCAGGTGAAACCATACATTACTGATCCCAAGGCTGATTTGGGTAAACAGGACTATTGCGACAATCACGCTCAGCTTTTGGTGAGGCACTTGGCCAAATTTCCATAGCTGGTACACGATCATCAGCACCGTTAACGTCGCCACAATAGCCCCGAACCTGTGCATGACATGGATGGTAAGCCTTGCGGGATATTCCAACACACCAAACTCATAGTTATCGTGTCCATGTTGAGCAAAATCGAACGCATTTTTGAAGTCGAGGAAGCTCATCCAGTTACCTTCACAAATCGGTAATTGAGTACACACCAGAGCGGCATAATTAGACGATGTCCAGCCACCGAGCAGTATCTGCCCGACTACAATGAGTAATCCGAATAGTGCCGAGACTTTAAGTGATGAAGAATAGGTAGCCTCACCAAAACGGCTTTGGAATTGAGACAAACGACAGTAGAGCAGACACAGCAGTGACAGCAACGTGAAGCCCCCCATCAAATGCGCCATAACCACAACAGGCATCAACTTGAGAGTCACCGTCCACATTCCAAGCAAAGCCTGAAAAATCACAGTGGCAGAGATAAGTAATGGAAGACCAACTGGTGTGATGTTCTTTTTAATACACCAAGCTACAACGACAAAGATAAGCAACCCTAATGTTCCTGCAAAGTAGCGATGGATCATCTCTATCCACGCTTTGTCTGCTTCAAGAGCTCGCTCTGGAAATTGCAGATTGGCTTGACTCACCGCTTGGGCATCAGACGGAACGGTGATCTTACCGTAACAACCCGGCCAGTCAGGACAGCCAAGGCCAGCATCAGACAGGCGTGTATAAGCTCCGAGAACAATCACGGTAAGGGTTAACAAGATAGTTAATCTCATCACAAGCATCAGTAAATCAGGGGCTTTATTCTGCATCACTTATCTCCCTATACTTATTCCCTTTCGCTGCTTAAGCTCAAGCATTTGCGCCATCAACTACCCAACTCGTGACAGCTTAAGTAGCTTTCTTAAATCATGAATCATACCTTTGGATTGCCCGACTAACTGCGACGGTTCCGACACGCTTTTGTACTCCATAACCAACTGTCCTAGCGGGTCAATAATGACAATGGAAGCCGGCGAAAACTCGGTGCTTAACTGATCACCACCAGCTAACAAAGATAAATCAGGCTTGTTGAGCGAACCCGACAACGAGTTACCTTCTGAGACGAAAACAACGGCGGTCACTCGCTCTTTGTTTTTCCCTAACGCTAAGTAGCTTTGATTCAAATAATGAAGCTGTTGTTCACACAAGCTTTCGCACTCCATCGGTGCGATATACCCCACAACCCAACCCTCTCCTGCCATGGGTACCGTTACGCCAACATCCGCTAGTGTAATTCTTGGTTCTACCAATTCGCCTGAGTTAGTGACACCTGACGTATACCAATTCTGATCCAACACAGTTTTGGCGATAATGGCTGGCAAAGCGAAAATTAAAACGAGTCCGATTAATACCAAGCGTCCTTTAGTACGACGGCTTCTGAGCTCAGCCATGTTTGCCTCGGTAATTTCCCTGTTCACTTGTGCTTGAGATTTATCCATCCTTATTCCTCGTGATAGGTGTTGCTTTTAGGTACCGATAGCCAATCAACAACATCAAAAACAAAAGTACCGCAGCCATAACAAACCATTGAAATGAGTAACCAAAATGCTTCTCAGACCTCATCGCCGTTGGACGCCATAACATTTCATAGGGCCATGAATCTAAACTCTGAGGTTGGAAGACAAAGGGCAGCACTTCTTGTCCTGTATACTGTGATAACGCTGCTATGTTTAGGTTTTGGATTCTATTCGGTGTCGTATTTTCTAAACCCAACTCATGACTTAAAGGATTAATTGAGCGTGTATACAAGCGCCCTGACATTTTGGTTGGTACAGTGATACTTCCTAATTGCGGTAGTTCTCTTCTGTCATTACTTGCCGGAACAAACCCAAGATCGATCAATAACTGCTTTTCGTGTAAAAGCTGGTTGCCTTGCTCTTTAGATTGAACCTCACCCAACATGTAAATCACATACCCCACCGTTCCTTGGTTAATCTGATTGTCTAACAAGACCACCAAACCACTTGGTGTTTCCAATTCAACATCAACCTTCAAACCATTTAAAAACTGCTGTTCAGATGTACCTTGGGGTTGTGTACGCGAGCCCTTCCATTCAGAGATAACCGTGTCCAATGACCTAAACGATTGCTGCGCTCTTTCTGATAGTTGCTGTTCATAACGTAATTTCTCGTTACCACGATCGAGTTGCCATAAACCTAACTTGATTAAAGCGCCGACTGAAACCACAGTTAAAACAACCGCTATCCAAAAACCTTTACTGCGGAACTTGTGTTCATCATCAATCAATCGGTTTGGAGTTATCACTATGGCGTCATCTACCTTTGTTCTGTTATTTAAAGTCGTATTGGTCGCTTTGCTGTTTTTTATCGCTTTCAATTTGATGAAAGGCCTAATCCAAATCGCCTCAGGTAAACACAATGGAAAAAGACTCAGTTACTTCTTGGGTCGTCGTGTCATGTGGTCAGCCGTTGTCGTGCTACTTTTATTACTTGCTTTGGGATCAGGAGTGATAACTCCTAACCCTCGCCCCTATTAATCCCCGATAGGCTCAGCAGTTAAAGCACATAGACAAATACAAACAGGCCTAACCAAACCACATCAACAAAGTGCCAATACCAACTGCCCGCTTGGAACGCAAAGTGGTCTTTCGGAGTGAAGTGGTCTTTCGCAACCCTTGCCAGCAACACAATCAAAAAGATCGTCCCTAAACAGACATGTAAGCCATGAAACCCAGTAAGCAAAAAGAAGGTATTACCGTAGATGCCAGACTGAAGTGTCAGCCCCATCTCTTGATAAGCGTGAAGATACTCTTCAACTTGGAAGAACAGGAAGAAGCCAGCCAGAACAATGGTTATCTCCAACCACACGATCAAAGCCATACGCTTATTTTGTTCAAGACTGATATGTGCCATGTGCAGCGTCACAGAGGAAAGCAGCAGAATAATGGTGTTCTTAAGCGGGATACCTTGCCAAGGCATGGCTTGTGTCGTTACGCCATCAGGGGTCGTCGTTAGTGGCCAAATTGATTGGAACATCGGCCACAATACTTCATGGGTCATTTCATTATTGCCCGCACCACCAATCCAAGGCACAGAAATCATTCGAGCATAGAAAAGCGCGCCAAAGAAAGCGCCAAAGAACATGATTTCGGAAAAGATGAACCAACTCATTCCTTGTCTAAAAGAACGAGAAATCTGCTCAGAATAGAGACCACTCAATGATTCTGTGATCACATTGCTAAACCAACCTGCGAGCATGTAAAGCAGCACAGCAAACCCGACTAACAACACCGCTTTGCCAAACACACCACCTGCGGCGTCGGTACCCATGTTTTGCACCGTCAAGCCAGCGCCAACCGCGACCAAAAACAGTGCTACAGCACCCACCAATGGCCAGTGACTTTGATGTGGAACGAAATACACTTCCTTTTTAGAACTCATCGCTCAACTCCTTATGTTGATACTGGTTCTGTAAATTCCTAGTTACTTGCGAGTACGTTAGGCTCAGATTTATTGGCCGCAGCACCCACCTCATTCGTGATATTGAATAATGTGTAAGAGAGCGTCAGCGTATGTATCGATTCTGGAATATCTGGCTCAATGTAAAATATCAAACCCATTTCTGCGCTCTTGTGCCCGTCCAATGGCTGCTGATTAAAGCAAAAGCATTCCATCTTATTGAAGTAGGTTGCCCCCATACCTGGAGAAACCGACGGTACGGCTTGGCCAACCAATGAGGCTCCAGAAAGGTTTTTGGCAATGTAGTTAGTTTGAACCACCTCACCAGGATGAACCTCTAACACTCGAACTTCAGGCGAAAACTGCCATGGCATATCTGGCTTGATGTGGGACATGAATTCGACTCGAACCGTACGAGAGTAGTCTGGCTGCATTCCCTGAGGTTGCACCGCTGAAACAGTATTAGTTTTGCCATTGATGCCTAAGGCCTCACACATGACATCGTAGAGCGGCACCAAAGCGAAACCGAAGCAAAACATCGCAACCACGCTCAACACCAAGTAGCCCGTCAGCTTTTTGGTCGATCGCTTATTAGACAGGCGCTTAGGTTGTTTTTTATCTTGATTGGGATCGCTTTGCTTATCACTCATGGTTCTGCCCTCTAATCCACTTTCGGTGGGTGAGTAAAGGTGTGGTGAGGCGCAGGGCTTGGTACTGTCCATTCAAGACCTTCAGCTCTATCCCAAGGTTTGCTTGGTGCAGGTTCTCCCCCTCTTACGCACTTAATCGCTAGCCATAAGAAAATCAGCTGAGACAACCCAAAGGCAAAGCCACCAATCGACACGACTTGGTTAACGTCAGCAAACTGAATCGCATAATCAGGAATACGACGCGGCATACCCGCTAGCCCTAAAAAGTGCATAGGAAAGAACAGTACATTGACTGAAATCACCGACGTCCAGAAGTGCCATAGGCTGAGCTTGTGGTCGTACATATGCCCTGTCCACTTAGGCAGCCAATAATAGGCGGCAGCCATAATCGAGAACACGGCACCTGTTACCAGAACATAATGGAAGTGCGCCACAACAAAATAAGTATCGTGATATTGGAAATCAGCTGGCACGATAGCGAGCATCAATCCAGATAACCCACCAATCGTAAACAAAACAATAAAGGCAATCGCAAACAGCATTGGGGTTTCAAAGGTCAAAGCCCCCCGCCACATGGTCGCCACCCAGTTGAAGACTTTCACACCGGTCGGCACCGCTATCAACATGGTGCAATACATGAAGAACAGTTCAGCAAATACTGGCATACCCGTGGTGAACATGTGGTGCGCCCAAACCAAGAATGACAACAGTGCGATACTACAGGTCGCATAAACCATCGAGTGATAACCAAACAGGCGCTTACCACTGAATGCTGGAATGATGGCTGACACAATACCAAAAGACGGTAAGATCATGATGTACACTTCGGGGTGCCCAAAGAACCAGAATATGTGCTGGAACATCACCGGGTCCCCACCACCAGCGGCATCAAAGAAACTAGTCCCAAAGTATTTGTCAGTCAGTACCATAGTCACAGCCCCGGCGAGCACGGGCATCACGGCTATCAGCAAGAAAGCGGTAATTAACCAAGTCCATACGAACATCGGTAGCTTGAACCAAGTCATGCCCGGTGCGCGCATGTTCACTATGGTTACGATCACGTTAATCGCCCCCATGATCGAACTGATCCCCATAATATGAACTGAGAATACGAATAGCGCGGTACTGTCTGGGCCATAAGTTGTCGAGAGTGGCGCATAAAAGGTCCAACCAAAACTCGGGCCGCCCCCTTCTGTAAACAAAGATCCGATTAAGATTAGAAACGCAAAAGGCAAGATCCAGAAACTGAGGTTGTTCATTCTAGGCAGCGCCATATCTGGTGCACCGATCATCATCGGAATCATCCAGTTAGCCAAACCCGTAAATGCTGGCATCACGGCACCAAACACCATGATTAAACCATGGACGGTAGTCATCTGATTGAAGAAATCTGGCTCAACAAGTTGTAAACCCGGTTGGAACAGCTCCGCACGGATCACCATCGCCATGGCGCCACCGGTTAAGAACATTGCAAAACTGAACCAAAGATATAATGTACCGATGTCTTTATGGTTGGTTGAATACAGCCAACGAGCCCAACCTTTAGGTGCCGCATGTGAGTCGTGATCATCAACAGGCAAATCATTATTGCCCAAGGTGCCTTCCACAGAATGGCTCAGTACTTGATCTTCTGCTGGAGCCGATTTCACCGGCTTATTGATTGGTGAACTCATAACTGATCCTTAGCATCATTTTGTGCATCATCCGTTGAGCTTTCAGAGCTGCCTTCTTGCTTGGCTTTATAAGCGTTCACATCTGAAGCCTGAACAATATCGCCGGTGTCATTACCCCAAGCGTTTCGTTGATAAGTCACTACCGCTGCGATCTCTTTCTCAGTTAACTGATTATCGAACGCTTGCATCGCCGTACCGCCACGACCATAAACAATGGTGTCGATATGAACATCCGCATCACCAAGGGCAATAGGACTTCCTTTGATGGCAGGGAATGCTCCAGGAATGCCCTCACCGTTTGCTTGGTGACAAACCGCACATCGAGTTTTGTAAACCTCTTCACCGATGGTATTCAACTCCGCCAAGGAAAGTGACGCATCTAATGCATCTTTTGCGGCTTGTTGTTCGGCTATCGCTAACTCTTTCTGCTCCGCTAGCCATGCGTCAAACTCATCTTCTTCCATGGCATGCACCACGATCGGCATGAAACCATGGGCACGACCACACAACTCTGCACACTGCCCTCGGTAAACACCGGGCTCATCTATCTTAGTCCAAGCCTCATTAATAAAGCCCGGAATGGTATCTTTCTTAACGGCGAATGCTGGCACCCACCATGAGTGAATCACATCATCGGAAGTCATCAAGAAACGGACTTTACGGTCTACAGGCAGTACCAGCGGCTTATCAACTTCTAGCAGGTAATGCGCGCCTTTCACTTCGAGGCCTTCAATCTCTTTGTCACTGGTCGCTAGAAGGCTGAAAAATTCGACGTCTTCACCAAAATAGCTGTAATGCCATTTCCATTGTGACCCGGTGATTTTAACGGTCAGATCTGATTGGGAGGTATCTTCCATCGCTATTAAGGTTTTGGTGGCGGGTATCGCCATAGCGATGAGAATGATGATAGGGATGATGGTCCAAAGAATTTCGACTTTCGTGCTTTCGTGAAAATGGGCAGCAACTGCGCCCTTCGATTTCCTGTGCCTCAAAATCGAATAAAACATCACACCAAAAACAACAAAGGCAATCGCACAACAGATGTAGAAGATCAGCATATGAAGTTCATACACCTTACCACTGATCTCAGTGACGCCTTGAGTCATGTTGTAATCACTGCTAGCGTGCACTAAAGGCGATACTAAAAGCACAACAAAACTCTTCAAAAGCCACGCTAGCCTAACCAGTAATCTTTTCAAAAGATCTCTCCTTGTCCTTCCTAATTGGATACTTGCGACCTAAATGTCGTTGCGAACTGGACAACATTCATTGTTATTCCGGCTACACATGAAAAGGCTGAATCTCAATCTACAACTCACATGGAACTAGCCTGTGAGCAGCCTACTGACCTCATATAAACCCAAGAACTAATACGGTTCAAAAGCGTTGGAGGTTTCCATGAAAGATTCAAAAACGGCGAATTTGTTAAATTTTGTTATATTTATGTAAAAGGCTAGTTAGTGATATCCAATTATTCAAGGTAAGTTTACTTACTAAACAGTCAATTATTTGAAGTGGCTTAATCTACGTGCCCTCTTGCCGTTGGAATTTATTTTATATCGAGTTTTACGATTGCTTCTATGTAAATGAGAATCAATATCACTTAAATTAAATCAACGGTAAGTCATACAGACATTAATAGGTTTAGTGATTATGCAAGATGCAATGAATTGGTTAGCGAGAGACCCAGATCCAAGAACTCGTGAAGAACTTCAACACCTCATCGATGAGGGAATGCACGACGAACTTGAAGACCGCTTTACTCAACGATTAGAGTTCGGAACGGCAGGACTTAGAGGCAAAGTTGGATGCGGCCCAAATCGAATGAACCGTTTAGTCATACAGGAAACAGCAACCGGGCTCGGCCACTACTTAATCGAACATGTCGCTAATGCGACCATTCGCGGTGTGGTCGTCGGTTATGACGGCCGTTTAGATTCAAAGCAGTTCGCGATTGATACCGCTTCCGTACTCACGGCTTTAGGCATTAAGGTTTATCTAACCTCGAACGTCGCGGCGACCCCTATCGTTGCCTTTGGTATTGAGCACTTCAACGCCGCAGCTGCCGTTGTGGTGACGGCCAGCCACAACCCACCGGAATACAATGGTTTCAAAGTGTACTGGGAGAATGGCGCTCAAATCATTCCTCCTCACGATGCGGGTATTGCCGCTGAAATCGATATCGCATCGACCAAGCCGCTCCCTTTAATGAGCCTAAGTGACGCTGAATCGCAAGGAAAGTTGGTGTGGTTAACTGAAGGCTATTATCAAACCTACCGCGCTGCGATAAATCAGAGCCCATACGTGAGTGATGAGATCGAATCGGCGAACACCACCATCACCTATACCGCAATGCATGGTGTCGGCGCACAAATGGCCGAGGATCTACTTCACGATTCTGGTTTCCATAAGGTGTTCAGCGTCGCCGAGCAAAGAGAGCCCGATGGTAACTTCCCGACCGTCAACTTCCCGAATCCGGAAGAAAAAGGCGCAATGGATCTGGTGGTTAACTTAGCAAAAAGTGTCGATGCCGACATTGCTTGTGCCAACGATCCAGATGCAGACCGATTTGCGGTTGCAGTGAGAACAGATGATGGCTCATACAAAATGCTAACAGGTGACCAAGTCGGCGTGCTATTCGCTCATTATCTACTCTCAAAGCCGCATACCAAAAACCAATTAGTTGGTAACAGTATCGTATCTTCAACATTGCTTGAAAAAGTAGCTCAATCCCACGGGGCGACTTATTTCCAAACGCTGACAGGTTTTAAATGGTTAGCGAATATTGGCATGCAATTGGAAAATGATCAGAACGACTTCTTGTTCGCCTATGAAGAAGCATTAGGCTACACAATTGGTACTCAAGTACGAGACAAAGATGGGCTGTCTGCTATTGTCGTGTTTGCTCAATTGGTTGAGGAGTTAAAATCTCAAGGTCGAACAGTTTGGGATCTTCTCGCTCAAATTTCATTTGAACATGGGGTTCATACCAACGCTCAGCGAAGTATTGCTTTAGACCCAGACTCACCATCGATTGGTTCTAAGCTCCGCTCAGCACAGCCTAAAGCAATCAACGGTGTCGCTATCTCTGTAATTGAAGATTTGCAGTCTTCTTTACGCTTCGTCATTGGAGGCAATACTGAAGCCATTAACCTGCCTGCAAGTGACGTACTCATCTATCATCTCGAAGATGGTTCACGCATTATCGTAAGACCTTCCGGTACTGAGCCAAAAGTTAAGGTCTACTATGAGACGGTAACAAAATTTGAAGGGACAGAAACCTACGAAGACACTCGCCTGCGCGGTGAGAAGTACATGGAGAAACTGATTGAACAACACCAACAAGAGTTGAATTCATAGCGATTTAGCGCGTTCAACATGTAACGGTTAAATATAAAAAATGGACGCTCGTAGCGTCCATTTTTGTCTCAGCGGCTAACCACGAGAAGATGTCTGATTTGATTCGTCTACGAAGTAAAGAAAGAAGACAACATCCAGATAGCTAACACGATGAAAACTCCGCCCATGACTTTCTGTTGATAGGTACGAAACTTCGCGTTTTCTACGAGAGATTTACCAATCGTACCCACTAACGCCACCAGCAAAAAGTTAAACGTTAAGCCGAGAACATTCAGTAATAAACCCAGAACAAGCATCTGCTGACCGGAAGTCGCTTCAATATTCGTCGACACAAACTGAGGCAGAAACATCACAAAGAAAACCAACGCTTTAGGATTAAGCAGGTTACTGATTAGCGCTCTTTGATAGTAGGCTTTTGCTGCAAAGTTATCGCTTAACTCAGGCGCGTTACCCTGCTCTGTTCGCAGGCAGTCCCATCCCATCTTCAACAAGTACGCGCCGCCTAACAAATGTAGAGCTTTAAGCGCTATTGGGCTCATTGCGATCAACGCTGATACACCCATAGCCGCTAATACTGTCAGAATGATTCCAGAAGTCGCATTACCTAGGCTTGCAAACACGCCGACCTTACGGCCATAGCTCATGCTTGAACTCGCAATCAGTAACATATCAGGGCCAGGTAAAAGAAGAAGTGCAACAACGGCAGTCAGGTAGACAGGTAAAATGGTTAAGTCGATCATGAGGGTCAGCATTGATAAAAACGGAGGCGGATTTTATATCAATTACCAACACCCTTCCAGATGCAATCAGTTGTTCGACGTTTATTTAATCGAATTAAAAACCAACATTAAGCGACAAAGCCAATTTATTAACTAAATAGAAAAGACTAATTAACTTGCTACCCATTCGATCTCAATCAATGTCGTATCGCCACACTTTAGGCGACCAAGGAAGATATCGCCTCGATGTACGGCCCCAACACCTTTTGGCGTACCTGTCATCACAACATCGCCGTCTAGTAAGGTGGTATAAGAAGACAGCTCTTCTAGGATAGTTTTTGGAGAGTAAAGCATCTGCTCAACATGTCCTTTCTGAACACGAACACAGTTAATAAACAACTCTAGGTTTAAGTCTGCAAGGTCTAAGTTATCAATTGGAACAAAGCGACTAAATACGGCTGAGCCATCAAAAGCTTTGGCGCGTTCCCAAGGTAAGCCTTTCGCTTTTAAGCTACTTTGCAACTCACGCTTGGTGAGGTCTAACCCTAAGCCCACGGCTGAGTATTGGCCATTTTCAACGATAAAGCAGATTTCAGCTTCATAGTGCAGTGCTTCTTGATGAAACGAAGAAAGAGAGGAAGTCACGCTGGTGCTTGGTTTATTAAACACCACCATAGAATCAGGGATCGCGTTGTTAAGTTCTTCAATGTGATCGACATAGTTACGCCCAACACACAGCACCTTGGTCGGTGTTGCGGTTCGTTTCGAATTCATCAATTGTTCCTGATCTACAACGCTGCTCATAGTTTGTCCCTGAACTATTCTTGGAACGCAGAGTTTACCGCATCATAAAATGAGAGTCTTCGACAAGATGGTTACTAAGATCTAAATTCTGATCTTTAGCTCAATTCGATGATTTGAAAGCGTTTATACGAAGGTCGCAATAGTGCGAAATCACCATTCAAGACAAAAGCCCAAAACGAAAAAAGCCCTCTCTAACCAAAAGGTTTGAGAGGGCTTAGCATGGTGTCTAGGACAGTATCCTAAAAGGTAAACCTAAGGAGTAAACACTATGCTAAATCAGTCTGCGACTTATAGGTAGTAACGAGCACCAAGTAGCCATTGGTCGTCAGCTTTCTCTTTGTACTCACCAGAACCTTGTAGGTCGAATTGGTAACCAGCGAAGCCTACGAACTGAGATGTGAAGTTGTATTCAGCTTGTAGAGCTGTTGTAGAGAATACTGTTTCGCTCTTCTTATCGTCTTCTACCGCTTCGTAGTTAACGCTTAGGTTAAGGCTGTTAGAAAGCGCGTAAGATGCAAGCAATTCAACTGCAACTGACTCTTCAAGAATCTGGCCGTTACCTGAGTTCATGTAGTTGTTCATTGCGTATACACCAGCAAGGTATAAACCTTCAGCGCCGTATGAACCGTAAGTTGCACTTACTACATGTGAATCAGCAGTTTGTGAACCAGCAAGAGCGTAAGTTACGTCACCTGTGTTGTATGCGTAGTTTGCAGTGAAATCAGCGATCGCGTAGTTCAAAGCGATTTGAGCACGGTTGCCGTATTCGTTCGCACCATCAGCTTTGCGACCTTGCCATGCAACAGCTGCGTTTAGAGAACCAGCGTTACCGAAGTCGATAGCGTTGCCGTAGCTAACCATCTCTTCGCCACGACCAGTACCTAGATTACCGTGATCTTCGTAGATGAAGTCATTCGCAAATGCGATTGGCATATCTGCTACACCAGCAACGTTGTAGTAAGGTGCCCATTGAGTACCTACTGCTGCACGACCGTAATCATCGTGAGAAAGGCCAACGTAACCAAGACGAGTTGTGAATGACTGATCACCACCGTCTAGCATGTTTAGCGCCCATTCACCTTTAGCATCAGCAGTAAAGCCGTTACCAAGTTCATGAGTTGCACCGAAGTTGATACGTGGAGAAACAGTTTCAACACCGATGTCATCGCTGTTTTGACGATCGTCGCTGTTTACATCACCAACTGCAACTGAAACGTGACCGCCAACTGAGAATGTTGTGCCGTCTTCGTTGTAAAGTTCTACTGCAACTGCCTGTGTACCAAATACTGCACCAGAAATTGCTAGCGCTAAAAGTTTCTTATTCATTTGTCATGTCCATTATGTAACTGGGTGAGTTATTCACTAACAACCTCGTGCTTACGGAGAAGTTGTTACCTGCATTTAACAAGTAGGCAAACCCTAATATACGAATGACAAGAAAGTTGCATTAAAATATATAAAATAAAAAAAATCGCACTATAAAAAACAAAAATACCTTTTAAAACAGTTGATTAACGCGACAATTACTGGAATCTCCTTTCATTCTTTGAGATAAATACTTTGATTATTTTTGATTTTATAATCACTAAAAAAGCATTAAAAATCTAAACCCAAGGTAACTCATCAGACCATCGAGAGGCTCGCCTTTGCCTTTGAAACATTTTGTAACACGTAGAGCTCAGCTGAAATATTTAGCTTTGTGAAACAAATCCCAATATGAGCTAGGAAAAATCGTTCAATAGAAAGTTCATTAGAGAAAAACAAAAAAAGGGCAACCAATCAGCGACTGGTTGCCCTTCATAACTCATCATTGAACTCTTATTTGAAGCAAACCTCAGCCCAACGAGCTAAACCTGCAGTTACTGAACCGAAGTAATTACCACTCACAATCGGTACATTCGGCACAGCTTGTTGTACGGCTTCACGAAGTATCGGTGAACGAGCGGAACCACCCGTCATGTAGATTACGTCTGGCTTTTTCTGGCCTTGTTGAATCGCTTCTTTAACCAACTCAATCATCTTAGACTTTGGTGTTTCAATCGCTTCAACCATCTGTTCGACTGAGATATCTACCTCGACCAGTTCAGAGGCAACATTAATCGCAGCACGATATTGAGGGGATTCTGCCAGCGCAATCTTGGCCTCTTCCGCTCTACGCACAATACCGTAACCCAAAGCGTCGTGATAAACCTTCATCAAACGTTCTAGCTTTTGAGGCTCTGACGCTTCTTTACGAAGTAATTTTAATGCCGCTAGGTTTTCTCTTGAATAGAAGTTCTTTTGAGCTTCAACATTATTAATCGCAATTGGGTTCCAGAATTGAGTCAGTGGCATATCAATACCCGAAATGCCTTTGCTGCCCATACCAAAAGGTGACATCAGTTGTTTGAATGCAAGATAGATATCGAGGTCATTCCCCCCTACCCTTTGCCCACTGTGTGCCAACAAGCTCTGGGTACGATCCGCTTTACCAGACCACGTTGGTCCCATTTCTAATAATGAGCAATCGGTGGTACCACCGCCAATATCAACAACCAATACTGTTTGGTTTTCAGTTAATGTGCTTTCGTAATCAAGGCCTGCGGCTACGGGCTCAAATTGAAAAGCGATATCAAGGAAACCGGCACGCTTAGCTGCGCGAGACAGTATGTCTTCAGCTTGTCTGTTCGCCTCTTCACCACCTCGACCGTGGAAGTTAATTGGTCGGCCGATAACAGCTTGCTTGATCTGCTCTTGAGTCGTGAGTTCGGCTTGATTCTTGATATTTGCCATCATGGCGCACACTAAATCTTCGAAAAAGCTCACCTGCACATCATGCAGTCCACTCGCGCCAAGGAAAGATTTAGGGGACTTAACATAATAAACATCGCGAGGGTCTTCTAAATATAAGTCCAACGCAGCCTGACCAAATGCCATGTCTTCTGGCACTAAGTCGATACTCTCTTCTCTGTTCAGCGCAATCGCACGTCGTAGTACTTGCTCACCGATCGCATCACTCGGCTTGATATTCAAGTGGCGGAATAGATGTTCAGAAACACTCTCACGAGTAGGCGCAAACACGGTTGAGGGAATATAGTGGTTGTTACCTTCTAGCGGTAACAGGCTTGGCTCTCCATTAACCATCGCCGCGACAGAACAGTTCGCTGTTCCATAATCAAATCCAATAAACATAATATCCCCCCACTCAACAAAAGGGGCGAGATGCTACATGAAAAGCCTAAAAATTACGAGGTCATTTCTAAATTTAACTGAGTAATTTCTTAGCTTAACGGCTCTTCAAGAAGAAACAAATATGCTACATTTCAGCCCAAATGAATCACAGGTTAGAGAAATGAAAACACCTTGCCGAGCGGCTTGTAAAAATAATGGCGGAATGTGTAGTGGCTGCTTTCGAACAATGGATGAAATTATAGGTTGGAAAGGCTTATCTGAAGAAGAGCAAACGTCGGTTATGGATAATCTTAGTGGCGCGAGTTCGACTCACCAATGTCCACAGTGTAATGAGCCAGCTCAATGCGATATCAGTGCGGGCAAAGAGACGTGTTGGTGTTTTGAGTTAGAAAAACGAGATACTAGCGATATTCCAAAGGCTGGAGTTTGTATGTGTCGTAAGTGCTTGTCTGCCCTGCCCGTTCAGTAGTTTAGAGCCCATTTAGTAAGTTACTGGATAGCAAGTTACTAGCCAGTTCAACATAGACAAAAAAAGCGAGAGGTTGTTTTCTCGCTTCAAAATACTGAGATTAAATTTCGACCTAATCGTTACCTGGTTAGTGTCTACTTCACTTTTGCAACCAGCGCAGGCTGAGAAAACTGGATACCATTCCAGCCATGAACCATAAAGTTACGAATATTTTGATGGTCGCTGTTCTCAGGAAAACCTAGCACGTCGTTACGATAAAATTGACCAAAACAAGCAAGTGTTTGCTCTGCTGATAGGCCTTGCTCTAAACCAAAAGCAAAAATCTTACACGAACCATTATTCTGCCCTGCAGCGTTCACTACCTCACCATTGCGAAATTCGCGCTCAGAAAAATCATAGTGAGCTTCGATCACTTGCATTGTATCTTCAAATTGCACGGCCTCTGGGGTTTCAGCCAGAGTATTCAATAAGGTTTCCAGTTCCATTTACTATTTCTCCATCAAGTATATATCTGTCAGCAGTGTATCTTGTTTTACGACAAGAGTAAGCCGTTGTTTACTTGAGATAGCGATTCACTTTTTTGTTGTACGCTGCTAATTACTTCAATGAAACTAATGACATAGTTTTATCAGGGCGTTATATTATTTTATCAAACGATTAACATTGTTCAGTAACGAATATGCATAAAGATAAAAACTTAGAACTGTTCAGATACCTAAAGCCAGGTACAAAAACAGCAGGTGTATTGGAATTTGGCCCAGACGACTCAATCCAGATCAGTACACTTTATATCGGACACAAAGAAGATCAGTACCTCATCCTAGAGCTTACGCAAAAAGCGACAGAAGCACTGACGCTGAGAAAGCTCACAAACGTTGATATTATTGTTCGTGCGATTACCGACACCGAACTTGGGCACATTGTCGCGTTCAAAACCAATGTACTGGCTCATATCACCTCTCCAGCACATCTAATCTTCCTTCGCCCACCCTCAAACTTTGCAAGCAAGCCTATTCGTGAACACGAAAGGTATAAAGTACGTCTCAGCTGTGAAGTCACTTTTGATACCTTGTCGCTGGATGCCACACTAGTCGACTTTTCAGCGTCAGGGTGCGGTATCTATCTTACCCAGCAATCAGATATTGATGTCGGCTGGAAGATAAAAGTCAATTCTGACTTAAATGAGTACTTAGATGACGATCTTGTCTACAAGGTGGTAAGTAAGAAAAGGCAAAGACAAGGCTGGCTGCTAGGTATCCAATTCCCTGAACACCTAGATATGAGTGATGAGTTGAAAACGCTGCTATTGGAACAAGCCTTTGTCGCTGGCTCGATATAAAGGCAGAAAATTAGTTACTTCTCTTCAACAGACTCCATTAAAGAGCACTAAGTTAAAGCCTAGTGCTCTGTGTCATTCCAGTATGAGTTTTTGAAATGAACAAACGCTTGGTGGAGCGACTCTTCTTTAATCGGCTTTACAATCACGTAATTCGCCCCTGCGGCCATAAAGCTGTCTCTAGTTGACTCTTGAGCATCAGCGGTACACGCATAAATAGGGGCTGACACACCAATCTCACCTCTTAGCTGCTGAGTGGTTTCAACACCACCGAGATTAGGGAGTTGGTTATCCATCAAGATCAAGTCATAGGTAATCGTCTTAGCCATCTCAATCGCTTCTAAGCCATCTTTTACCCAGGTGACGACCATGCCATATTTCTTACAGAAAGCCTGAGCAATAAAGGCGTTGGTGTGATTGTCTTCCACCAGCAACACATTCAAAGGTCGACTAAACAACGCCTCTGGCTCAACCTCAGCTTGTTGCTTAGCATCGACTAATAGCGGCTTGGCGTGTACGACTACAGGAATTTCTATCGTGAACTCTGAGCCTTGACCTATCACGCTGCGGACTTGAATGTCCCCTTCCAGCATATCGACCAGATTTTTTACAATTGTAAGTCCTAAACCAGTGCCACCATATTCACGAGTGGTGGTCTCTTCGGCTTGAACAAAGGGTTCAAAAACAGCATCAATTTTGCTTTCATCAATACCAATGCCAGAATCTTTCACTCGAACGATCAAGCTGGCGTGATCGGAGTTAAAGATACTCTCGAGCTCAAAGCTGACGGAGATACCGCCTTGATGAGTGAATTTAAAAGCATTACTCAACAGATTAAACATGATCTGATTGAGGCGTACTTGGTCGGTATTGATTTCAATGTCATCAACCAAGTGATTCACAATGGTAAATTCGACGGATTTATCTTCACACAGCGGTCGATAGATGCTGTCTAAGGTATTAACTAACTCCCCTAAACGGAAGTCTTTCTTTTGAATATTAAACTGCCCTTGCTCAATCTTTGAGAAGTCCAAGATATCGTTAAGTACCGCCAGTAAATGTTCCGCACTATTACACAGTACATCCACCTGCTCGCGATTATCTTCATTGTGCATAGAGCGCTTGAGCAGCTGAGACACACCGAGAATACCGTTGAGCGGCGTGCGAATCTCATGACTCATCTTAGCTAAGAAGTCTGCTCGCACATTCGCAAGATGCTCAGCTTCTTCTCTTGCTCGATCAGCCTGTCTTTCCGCCTCGATTAGCTTAGTAATATCTTGCCCTTGTACCACCACTCCTGTGATGCCGTGTTCCACGCGAATAGCAGACATGTTCCAACGAAACACCTTTTCACCAATGGGTACGTTAATACCCGTCAGTTTAGAACCCTGAACCACCATTTGAATATTAGGCAGCATTCGCTGCTCAAACTCTTGGGCAATTGGACCATAATTGTCATCAGCATCGAACAACGCCATGCGAGCGGCGGGGTTCATCTGAATCAAATCGCCTTTTTCAGACCAAACTAAGATAGGCGAATGAGCAAAGTTAAAGAGATCTTGGAATTTTTGATTCTGTTCAGATAAGCGCTCAAAGGTGTCTTCAAGAGTACAACCAATATGATGAAATTCGAAAATGTTAGAGCCATCGAACTTGTTGTACTCTTCGCTAGCACTTGCCGAACGAGTAAAGTCCATTAGCTTATCAAGCTCGGCTGAGACTCTCTTTTGAATCCAAGTTCGAGCAAAAAAAGACATCAATATGATCACCACAATCACCACGATGATCGCACGCTGATAATTCTCTTCTAACGCAATGAAATTATTATTTTTTTGAACAGCTCGAATGATTAAAGGAGTTTCAAC
Source organism: Vibrio sp. 10N.261.51.A4 (assembly GCF_041471945.1). Taxonomy (NCBI): domain Bacteria; kingdom Pseudomonadati; phylum Pseudomonadota; class Gammaproteobacteria; order Vibrionales; family Vibrionaceae; genus Vibrio; species Vibrio sp. 10N.261.51.A4. The sequence goes on along the minus strand of NZ_JBFRPJ010000090.1, from coordinate 70,169 downwards.
AGCATTAATCTTAATGGTTGCGATGGTAACGAAATGACGCGGCAACTGTTCGTACATTTGGTAATTGAGGATGTCAGTAATGGTGTAGCTTTCATCACCACTGAATGTCGATGTCACCGGTGTACCGTGCGCTTCAATCACGATATTTTCGCTATTACTGCCCTGTTGGATTGACTCAGCCAAAGAGAAGTTATTGTCAAGCACAATGGCGATATAGAGTTGACCAAGGACTTCCCCAGTAGCGTTATCAACAATAGGGGTACGGCGAGCCAACAAGTGACGCTTACCTATATCTGTCCTCAGTTTAATAAAATGCCAATTACTGCTGAACGAAACCTCATCAGAAATATGCTTTAAGTTGGACTCATCCAAACCATAAAATTGACTGTTGCCGTCTTCCCAAGCCAAACCATCGTGGGTTGAGACAAAGCGTAAATCTGGTGCATGATCCGGTTCACCTTGGTCAACACCAAAGAAAAAGTAGCTCAGAGTCTCGTCATTACCCGTATCAAAGTGCTCTCTGAGAGTTTCACTGTGTGAGCTACTGTCTTGATGGATTTGCAGCACCGACAAACGATAATCAAACATGTTTTGGATCAGGCTTGAGGTTTGCTGTACCGTTCGATTCGTCTCTTGCTGTACGATATTACTGCTGGTTTCATAATTATGAATAAGCACGCCAAGTGCCATCACGCCTATCACCAAAATAACGATACGCGTAATGAGTCTAGCTAAAGTGTTTCTAGGTGTACTGGCGTAACTTTTCTTCATTAGTGACCTGAGTACCTAAATGCTCGCTGTTTAAGTTCTGAAATACGTTCTGGGGAATCTTCCTTGGTGACAATTTCAAATTCACCAGAGTAAACGGTAGGCACTTCCAAACCGGCTAGATCCCACTTGATCGCCTCTGCCATTGCAATGCCTGTATCGTCGTTCATACGCATGACAGTAACATCTAGGTCGCCCCTTGCAATGGCTTCAAGTTCAGCAGAGCCGCCTCCCCAACCATTCACTAAGATGTCTTGGCCCGATTCACGAATCGCTTCCATTGCACCGAGAGCGACATCCGTTGAACATGCATAGATAAAGTCTAGATCCTTATCGTTCTCTATGCTGATTTTAGCCGCTTGGTAGCCACTGTCTTTGTTTGATTTTGTGTAAAACGAAGACTTAAGGGTAAAGTTGGTATCCGTATTCACTTCATGGATAAAAGTATCTCCACGCGCATCACTGATATAGCCTTGTGAGTAATACAAAACAGAATACTTACTGTCTGGCGGACTTACTTGTTTAAAATAGTCCGCCAGTTTTAAACTGCCTGTCGCATGGTCAAAACCCACATACATAAATGGCTGTCTATCTGCCCAAGCTCGCACTGGCGTCGTGATATTTTGAAGAATCAGTTTGGTGTCTGTAGAGGTCAACACGTGCTCGATAAACTTGCGGTGGCGCGTGGTATCTAGCGTGAAAATCAAATAATCCGTCTTGTTTTCAATCGCTTCTTGCAACGAAATACTCTGCTGCGCGAGATCGGCATTAATACGGGTAAACACTTGATTTATTTGATAGCGGATCTTCAGCCTATCGAGACGCTTCTCAAAAGCTTGAATATTGCGAACCCAGTAATCCGAGATCTGTTGGCCCGGATACACCACGGAAATCGTAATTGGTTTGTCTTGGATTCTTCTCAGTGGCACAGGGTGATTTTGTACAGCCTCGACCATTTTATCGGTCAATGCTCTTTGTTCTGGAAAAGTGGAAAGATAATCTTGGTATTCCCAGTACCCATTGAGGACATGAGTACCATGGGAGAGAGCGGACGCAGAAAATACGGCAAGTCCAAACAACATCAGTAAACGTTTCATATTTTTCTCGTTTTATATGAGCTACTTTGGCTCATTTTTTAACCTAGCATGACACCATCTCTTTGTATGGCTAATGGATATTATGTAGGACAACGATGATAAATGATAGCGTCTAACACTAATTAGAACGACATTCTAAATGAGCAATATGTTAATTTGGAATGGAGATTAAGAACAACGAGTTAAATTATGATTTCAGCCCATTCACGGTAAGAGTAATTACCATTTAAATTCATAAGCTTAGCTAGAGCCGATATAGCTCCTTACACTATTAAGATTTAATCAATAACAAACATTTTAGCTATGAATTATGAGACTTCGATATATTGAATTTTGTCTTTTTGCCACTCAATAATCAGTTTGAGTGATACCAGTTTTTCTTTGCGGGATTTGGGCAACTGCTTGATCGCGTATTCGGTTTTCAACGCCTCACTTTTTGAGCCAACACCAAAGCTCCAAACCAGCTTAAGTGGGCCTTTACCTTTTAAAGCTTTGGCGCCTTTACCGGTTTGATGTTGTTCAAATCGACGTTCTAGATTGTTCGTCACGCCACAATAAAGGGCATTGTGACGATTGCGGATCAAGTACACGACCCAATCCGCATTTTTATCAGCATCTGACATTTAAAGCAGTGATTCAACCAGAGCCTTAAGCTCTGCCACTTCTGCTCGTAGGCTTGCAACTTCAGACTCAAGCTCTTCAAACTTTTCACTCGTTGCAGAGGGGGCAGCCGCGCTTACTGATGCCATCGCAAACGCTTCAACGTCCACTTCACCGCTCAACAAATGCTGGTACCGTGATTCACGTTTACCCGCTTCGCGTGGCAGCTTCACAACCAAGGCACCTGCTTCTCTTGCAGCGAGTTTGTCTAATGTTGCTTCTACTTCTTTCACATCACTAAAGTTTGCAAGGCGACCCGTTCGAGTACGAAGTTCACCGGGTGTTTGCGCACCGCGCAGTAACATACAGCAGATGATTGCACGCTCTTGCTCTGTAAATTGCAGATCGCCGAACTCAGTGTTGCAGAAACGATGCTGATACTTATTAACACGGCTATTGAAGCTGCTCTCATCACTCACCATGCGACGTCCGATTAAACCATCAACTGCATCTAAAACATCTGACTCAGAAAGAGAGAGAACAGGTTCACGGTTACTCTTTTGATTGCATGCCGTGGTTAAACTGTTCAGTGTCAGTGGGTAATGATCGGGAGTAGTGACTTCTTTCTCGATCAAACAACCGATAATTCTCGCTTCAATTGGGGAAAGTACTGTGTTCATCGTTTTTCCTTTTTATTATTTTGATAATTCCATCTCAACACCTAACAATGCAGTAACTAGTGTTCAGACAAAATTGGTACTCGTTTCTTTCTGCCCTGTTCATCAATCATTATGATCTTAGAACGGTTTAGCTCTATTTCCACGACTTCCAAATAAGTACGCTCTTGTACATACGCATCACGAAGCTTGTTTTGTTCTGCTGAAGATTCAGTGACATTCTCGTCCAATTCTTCGTTTTCCAATTGTTGTTGATTCATTTCACATTTCGTATCAATGCAGTATCTACATGGGATACTAACTTGAACGGTAAGATAAAAACAATCACACATCAGCGAGAGTGACGAATAATTAAACAACCTTACTTTTGCTTTGATCTAAAGACTGTTACATCATCAATTGATGTGCTTTAATCAGAAGCAGACAACGTATTTGACGAATAGGAAAAGGAATCTATGAGCAGCGTATTTGAAATTGTTAACCAAGCACGACGTAAGAACAAACTTAAGCGTGAACTTTTAGACAACGAAAAGAAAGTTCGTGACAACCGTAAGCGTGTCGACCTTCTTGATAACCTACTTGATTACATCAAGCCAGAGATGACCCACGACGAGATCCTAGGCATTATCAAAAATATGAAAGCTGACTACGAAGACCGTGTTGATGACCACATCATCAAGAGCGCTGAGATTTCTAAAGCTCGCCGTGACATCAGCCGTCGCATTCGTGAACTGACAGAAGAAGACAAGCAAATCCAAGGTAAGAAGTAATCTAACCTCGCTAATTTACTTGTAACAATGTTAGTAACCCACTCTTAGTAGTGGGTTTTTTTTACCTAAACTCCAGCGTCTATACTTAAGCATCTAAACCTAACCGTCTAGGCTTAAGCGTACCTAAGCAAAATGAATGAAACTCAACAGCAGTATCAAACTAAATAACCAGTGTACACTAGCGATGGAGAGACTTTATGTACGGAAGTATTCTGATTACCTTGGCGTTATCAACGACACAACCTTACCCTGAAAAATTTGAGAAACTTTATACCGAAGAAACCGAAATCACTTATGACGATCTCGTGGTCGATGTTCATGGCTACAAGGTTCCGACCCGATCAGCATTTCGAGGTTGGATGCTCCTCAATCACGCTCAAGACCAAGTGAGAGCAATCGGACAACAACTCAAGGACAATGGCGTTACTCAGAGCATGCCTCTGCATCTCGTTCTATTGCAAGGGACGGATTGGGCAATGAGTAATACAACCTTGTTTACCCTCCCAAATAAGAAACATGTGCCAAACATGATCAATACCCTGAAGTACATACAACAATATATTGAGCCTGAAATCGGTGTTGTTATACCAGTATCTGGAGAGCGAACCGATATCTACAATCAACAAGCTGGTGGTGCACTGCGAAGTAAGCACTTAGAGTTTTGTGCCTTAGACCTAGTGCCTGCAAATGACATTACTCGCGAAGATCTACACGTGAAACTTAAAAAGATTCATTCGGAATTCGGGCAAAAAAATAATGTTGGGCTTGGTTTATATTCAGGTGTTCGATTCCACATCGATACTTGTGGGTTTAGACAATGGTAAAGAAACACGATCAAGTCATAAAGACCTGAAATTCGCACGTGTCACTTAGACTCTAAAAACAAGTGAAATTACATAAGATTATGATTTTAAATGTAAATTAAAACTGGAACGCTAATTGATATTAATAACAAGTATCATAATTATTAATAGCAATTAGGAATTCAATATGAAGACGATGACTCAACGCTTTCAAACTCTGCTTTCTGTTTCAAACTTCAGTCTAGCTATCACAACCTTGCTTATGCTTCTCAGTATTATTGTTGCTTATCCAATGGCCGATCACTTCTCACTGCCAATTCAAATCGTCGCCCACATCAGCACCATCTTAGTCGCAGCCTTGCTGAACATCAGCTATGTCGGTCGTTGCCTTGCACAATACAACCTTGGATTGGAAGTTCGTTAAGTAGCGCCGCGCTAGCCTTGATACGGGAGCCCTAGACAATATCAAGGCTACTGAAAAGATCGTACAGCTGGTGAGATTTATAGGGTTTAGGTAAGTAGGCGTTCATACCGGCTTCAAAACAATCTTTGATGTCTTCTTCTAGAACACTGGCGGTTAAAGCTATGATGGGTAATGGTGTGACTTGTTGATCGGCTTCCCACTGACGTATCGCACGAGTCGCCGTTATGCCATCCATAACAGGCATCATGCAGTCCATTAAGACTGCATCAAACTGAGCACCCTGGGTGATCACATCCACCGCTTCTTGGCCATTACTGGCAATCAAATATTCATAACCCGCTTGCTCAAGGAAGAAGCTCGCTATTTTTTGATTCATCAGATTGTCTTCAACGATCAAAATGCGTCGATTCAGAGAGCGAACTTCTTCATCTTTTGCTTCCACTTGAGGCGTTTGCTCTTCGCCCACATCGAGAGATTGTAAGCTGGTTAAGAAACGTCGGCCCAAGAATGGCAAGGTATGAGTCGAGTGGACCGTTTCTCTGATTAGGTTGGTTTTAAATAGGTGATGCTGACAAACGATGACGCGAGCAAGAGGATATATCACCTTCAACGTCGCAAGATCTTTTTCCATAGAGTGGTGCAAGGTATGACAATAAAGTATGAAGTCACTTTCTTTTACACTTTCACTAAGGGCAGCAATGGATGACACCACATTGGCTCGAACATTCAAACGCTCACACTCTTTAACGAGCTGATCGAGGTAATTGAAAGAGTTCGAGATGATGGTCGCTCGGCTCAGGTTATCGAAAGTTTGAACAGGCGCTTCTACAACATCGACATACAAACAAAAAGTGAATGTAGAGCCCTCTCCTTTCACTGAACGCGCGGTAATGTAACCACCCATCAAATCAACAAGCTGTCGACAAATCGCAAGCCCTAACCCCGTACCGCCAAATTGACGGGTAATGCTGCCATCTTCTTGAGTGAAAGGTTCAAATATGGACTCTAACTTCTCGGTCTCAATCCCAATCCCGGTATCAGACACGCTGCATTCAAGCTTGCCCCTGCCCATAGATATGGGTGTATAAGCAATGTCAGTTGTAATTGTGCCCTTAGACGTAAATTTGATGGCATTAGAAAGCAGATTGGTCAGCACCTGTCTCACGCGGTACTCATCGAAAAACAGTTGTGACGGCGTTTGATAATCGATATTGATGTCGAGCTCAATATCCTTACTTATCGCTTTCGACTGAATCACACTCACAGAGTCATAAACCGCTTCTCGCAAATCAGCATTGTGTGGTGACAACATCAAGTTACCCGACTCGATTTTAGACAGGTCGAGTATGTCATTCAGCAGCACCAGTAAAGAGTGAGAGGACGATTCGATATCCCCCAGTACTTCTTGTTGATTTGGGCTCAGTTGGCTTTGAGATAAGATCTCAGCCATGCCAATGATCCCGTTAAGTGGCGTGCGTATTTCATGTGACATATTTGCTAAGAATGCGCTTTTGGCTTTGTTAGCCGAAATCGCGTCTTCTTTTGCTGTTATCAACTCTTTGTTGTGCAGATAGTTGCGTTCCATCACTCGATTTAGGGTTTCAGTGAACTCGGCAAGCTCATCGTTCCCTTGGATACGAATCACCTTTGGCTGGCCGTAGCTATCAGCGCATTCCGACACACCTTTCAAGATAATCGACAGGTTTCTGTTTAAGCGCAGAGATGTCGCAACCCCAAGCCACATCAAAACACCAGAAGCGATGAGTATAAGCAACGTCATGACCAAGGTTTGCCTTTTCTGCAACGCGATATTCTTGGTCAGTTCAAACTGTATTTGATTGGTGTAAGCGCCAATCGCGTCTGAAATAGCCCGTTTTTTAACCTCTAAGCTTTTCAAGTGTTGATATATTTCGGGTGATGAAAAGTCCCCTTTGAGGATTCGAGATATAAATTTGTCTTGAAAATCATCTTTGGCGACCGCGTTTAGCAGTTGCCTAATTTCAGGTGAACGAGTATCAGAGCGGAAAAATGTATCAAGCAACTGTTGCTGCCTCTCTAGCGCACCTACATAGCTCAATAAATATTGATTTCTTAGCTCGGGCGAGCGATACAAACTGAAGCTTAACCACGCTTCTCTCTGAGTCCAAAACACATAATGCGTAAGATTGATAAACATCGCGTCAGCTTGACTGATCTTTTCGTCCACGATGTTAATGCGATATTCAGATAGCTCCATTAACACGCCTTTTAGCAAGTCGAAAGCATGCTCTGCCAGTTGCGTGTTGTTGTCCGTAATCTGTGTTGCGTCGTTGTTCATACTGGAGGTTACGCGAGCGAGTTTCGCTAACACACTCTTAAGCTCAACCAACTGTGGTTCAACAGTCCAATTGCTGTCGAACTGTCGAAGCTGTTTCTCGTACTGAGCGAGTCTAGCTAAATCAGCTTGCAGCTTTAAAAGCAGCAGCTCTTTCTCTGGAGAGTCATTAGACAGAACCAACCATCGATAAGCATCGCTTGAAACCGTATTAAAAAATTGAAGCGCTTCGACCTTAATACGCGTTGTTTCAAGGTGATTCATCTTCTCATCGTTCTTAAGCACTTCATTCACTGTAAACCCGAACATAATGAGTACCGAAACCGTGGAAAGAAAAATAAGACGCCATCTAATTGACATATTTATCATTTTTATAACGACTCCCTTCCCGAAAGTAATTTACCTAGCCCAAATTAAGAATAGGACATTAACAGGGGGTTATTGATCAAATTGGATATGAACAAATGATACTCTGAGCCCAGAACGAAAAATTAGAATCAACAGGCATCCAAAACAGGGCTTTAAAGCGGAGGAGTCTGCTTTACTAAGTGAGATTGAGACAAGCCGATTTTAGACAAGTGAACGTTACGTGAGAGAGGTCTACTCGAGGAGGTTTCTACAAATGAGATGTAAGCAAGCGAGGTTTTAGTGAGCAAAATGTAAACAAAAGACGTTTTCTCCAGTTATTATCACCGGCATAACAAGTACACATCCACATTCTGCGGCTCAACTAGACTGTGAATAATGACTCTGCGTGCTAACAAAGTGGATAGTTAGGTTAAAATTGTGACATCCAATCGTTTGCGTGATGCACTTTTCACACTCAAGCTAGGCTTATTCAAAGGTCAAACATCAATACTCGTTAATTCCCTTATTTATCGTTTACTGTTTACGTGTAACTTGAGTTAGCGATCACACCTTTAATGTTCAATATGACCTGTATTACATATTATCCTTTGAATTGAGTATTTTTTGACGAAAAATAAGTGCTACAGATTATTAAAGTCAATAGTCTTTATCGACGTTCAAATCTTGATTTATGGCTAATATAAAGCCAATTTACAGACATTTTGTCTGCATTTATTTTTCCTAGCAGAATAACCCGTCGTACCTTACAATCCTGCCACATAAAAATTACAAGTTACACACAAGGTATATCAGCACATTTAAGTGGCAATAAAGACCACAGACTGATGCCTCAAATCCCCTATGCTGATTGGCTTCCCTACAACCGCCATGAATGCAGAAACTTAACGTGAAAGGTCCCGAGTAAAGATGAGTCCCGAAAAGCACCTCCTAGATTGGCAAACTAGTCAAACCATTGCTGAATCCATCGCTCCAACTTTAGGTCAGTTATACCGTCAAAAAGGCGTAGAAGTTATCCTCTTTGGTAAGACCTTAGTTAACGCGACAACTATCGACATCATCAAAGCTCACCGCATCGCAAAACGTTACACTGGTTCTCCTCTTACAGCAGAACAGACTCAACCGATTATTCAACACCTTCTCTCTATGGACTTATCTCCATGTCGTATTGATGTTGGTCGCCTTGCGCATTCATTCTGGCAAGATCGCGAACACACACATGGGTTGGATGATTTCCTACAAACTGCACTTATCGAATCGCTTGAAGGCGATGCAATGACAGAACCTCGTGACGTTGTATTGTACGGTTTTGGTCGTATTGGCCGACTGCTAACTCGTCTGTTGATCGAGAAAAGTGGCCCGGGGTACCCACTGCGTTTACGTGCAATCGTTGTACGCGGCGGCAAAGATGGCGACCTAGAAAAACGTGCAAGCCTGCTTCGTCGTGACTCTGTACACGGCCAATTCAACGGCAGCATTGTTGTAGACCAAGAACGCAAAGCGATCATCGTTAACGGTAACTTCATCCAAGTTATCTACGCAAACAAACCAGAAGAAGTGGATTACACGGCTTACGGTGTTGAAAATGCACTTGTGGTTGATAACACAGGCGTATGGCGTGACGCGGAAGGCCTGAGCCAACACGTTGCGTGTAACGGTGCGAAGAAAGTGCTACTGACTGCACCTGGTAAAGGCGACATCAAGAACGTGGTATTTGGTGTGAATGAAAATGTTATTCAGCCAGAAGACACCATCATCTCTGCAGCAAGCTGTACTACTAACGCAATCACGCCAGTATTGAAAGCGGTTCACGACAAGTTTGGCGTGCTGTCTGGTCACATCGAAACGGTGCACTCATTTACCAATGATCAAAACCTAATCGATAACTTCCACTCGGGTGATCGTCGTGGTCGTGCTGCATCATTGAACATGGTACTGACATCGACTGGCGCTGCTAAAGCAGTATCAAAAGCGATGCCGGAAATGGAAGGTAAGCTAACAGGTAATGCGATTCGCGTTCCTACGCCAAACGTTTCAATGGCAGTTGCGAACCTAAACCTTGAGAAAGGCACAAACAAAGAAGAGTTGAACGAGTACCTGCGTGAAATGGCGCTGTCTTCTGCTTTGTCTGCACAAATTGATTACACAGACTCGACTGAGATTGTATCTACCGACTTGGTTGGCTCTCGTCACCCAGGTGTGGTTGACGGTGTGGCGACTATCGCACAAGACAACCGTGCCGTGCTGTACATTTGGTACGATAACGAGTTTGGCTACAGCTGCCAAGTTGTTCACTGTATGGAACAGATGATGGGTGTACGCTACAAGACATACCCAGAAGTTTAATTAACTTCGCTCTTGTAGATACGTCCATCGCAACAAGCTCCACAACATAATAACTATATCTGCGAAGTCTGTATGGACTTCGCAACCCCTTTTGTTTTACTCCCCCGTATAAACAAGAGGGTTGCCACTTAGATCTGCTCTCTCTAACTGATCTAGGTGGCCTTTTTACATCTAGCGCCCTAACTTTTATCGCTATAATAAGATCTTGTCTTCATCACTCTTGCACAGCTTTACGTCTGTTATAACTCAACCTCAACATCTGACTGAATCGAGCTTGAACATGCAAGCACGTAGCCCTGTTCAATCTGCTCTGGCGTCAATGTTTCTTGGCTGCTTGATTCCACAGATCCTTTGGTCACTTTGCATTTACACGAACCACAAATCCCACTACGACAAGCGATAATAATTGGAACGCCTGCTTTTTCTAATGAATCCGCCAATGGTGTGCCAGTTTCCGCTTCAACTTCAGCGCCGAACGCAGGCACAAATACCTTAACAGCACTATTCGTATCGTCAGCAATTTCGGCGTTTGACGCTTCTGATTGAGCATCCTGAGTAGCAGGAGTAAAGCTTTCTTGATAGAAGTTATCCATGTTGAACTCAAGCTCTTTCAGATAACTCTCAATATCTTGCATGAAGCCGACAGGCCCACACAGGTAAACCGTTCTATCTAAGATATCTGGGCTCAGTTTCACCAACCAGTTTTTATCTAAACGACCTTGAGGGGCGGTTGTTCCTTCGTTGTCTTTTAACAGCAGTTTTAAGTTGAAATTCGCATGTGATTCATCGAGCTGATGAAGTTCTTGAAAGTAGATAGTCTCAAGCTTGTTGCGTGCCATGTGGACGAAATCAATCTCAATGTCACTGTCACTGTCTTGAGACAGCCAATATTTTACCATCGCCATTACGGGTGTAATGCCACAGCCCGCACTCACTAGCGTTACTTTCTTTGTTGCCGTTGGCATGCAATCAATACAGTTAAACGAGCCTGCCGGCTTCAACACAGAAACCTCGTCACCTTCATCAAGCTCATCAACAATAAAGTTCGAAACCAAGCCACCTTCCACACGCTTGACCGTCAACTTCAGGCGGTTATCTTCGGGGCAAGAAGCCACGGAATAAGCACGGTAATCCGTTTTCGTCGGCATATCTAAACCCAAGGTGATGAACTGACCGGGCTTAAAATTGAAATGTAAGTCTTGTGGAATACTGCCAAGCTCAAAGCTGACCGTATCTGGCGTCTCGTGCCATTTCTTTAAACACACTAAATTGATTGAATCGCTATCCGACCATGCATACATAGTTCACACACCTTACTGATACTAAAGAATTAAATCTAGAAAGCCCCGCCGCTGCACGTTCCTAAAGAACAGCAACAACGGGGCTTGGGAGTGGGCTTATATTAAGCCGCTAAGATTGTTTTAAGATCTTGCTCTGGCGTTGAGATAGAACGCATGTCGAACTCGTCTTGAATAATCTTTAGTAGGTTCTCTGTTAGGAAAGCAGGTGCTGTTGGCCCTGTGTAAATGCCTTTCACACCAAGAGCAAACAGAGTAAGCAGGATAACGATCGCTTTTTGCTCGAACCAAGAAAGAACCAGTGTTAGCGGTAGTTCGTTGATGCCACAATCAAACTCTTGCGACAGCGCAAGAGCAAGCTGAATCGCTGAGTAAGCATCGTTACATTGACCAACATCGAGCAGACGTGGAATACCGTTAATGTCACCGAATTGGTTTTTGTTGAAACGGAATTTACCACACGCCAATGTCAGGATTACTGAATCTTCTGGTGCTTGAGCTGTGAAATCTGTGTAGTAGCTACGTTCAGATTTGTCGCCATCACAACCACCCACAAGGAAGAAGTGCTTGATGTTGCCTTCTTTCACTTGTTCAACAACCGCAGGCGCAGCTTCCATCAAAGCATTACGACCAAAGCCGACAGTGATCATTTGCTCGATCTCGTCATGCTTGAAGCCTTCTTGCGCAAGAGCACAATCAATTACTGCACTGAAATCGTCACCTTCAAGGTGAGCAACACCCGGCCAGCCTACGATGCTACGCGTAAATAGGCGGTCAGCGTATGAGCCCACATCAGGATTAAGCAGACAGTTCGATGTCATTACGATCGCACCTGGGAAGTTCGCAAATTCTTTTTGCTGGTTCTGCCAAGCACTACCGTAGTTACCCGCAAGGTGTGGATATTTGTTTAGTTCAGGGTAGCCGTGTGCAGGTAGCATCTCACCGTTGGTGTAAACGTTAATGCCCTTGCCTTCCGTTTGTTGAAGGATCTTTTCTAGATCATGCAGGTCGTGACCAGAAACAAGGATACAGTGACCTTGCTTCGTCTTCACATTCACAGTTGTTGGTTGAGGGTGACCAAATGTATCTGTCTCGCCTTTATCCAGCATTTCCATGACTTTGTAGTTCATCAAGCCAATCTGCATAGACGTATCTAACAGTTGTTTTAGGTCTGATGGATCCGTACCTAGGAAAGCCATGATTTCATGGTATTCAGCAAAGATAGCATTGTCAGTTTGACCAAGAACACGTGCGTGCTCCATGTAAGCTGCTGCACCTTTTAGCCCGTAAAGACAAAGAAGGCGAAGACCAATCACATCTTCGTGTTGAGAGTCGTGGCCACGGTTTACCGCCGCTTGAGGGGCAAGCGCCAATAGCTCTGAAGAGTCCGTTGGAAGGTCGAATTGAGCAGCAGCAGAAAGCGCTGGGATCTCAAAACCAATCAATGTCGCTGCCGCGCGAACCTGTTGTTCTAAGCGCTGCTTAAATTCATGAGATTGCTGTGCAAATTCAATGATACGAGCAGGGTCGAAGTTAACGTTGGTTAATGTTGCGAAAAACGCTTTTGGCGCCCACTCGTCGATTTCAGTATCAATAACATCACACGCACGGCCCAAATTGGCCCAAAAAGAAACACCTTGAAGAGAATGCACCAACACGTCTTGAAGGTCGGATACTTCAGACGTTTTTCCACACATGCCTTGTGCGAAAGAACAGCCTTTTACGGTTGGGGTTTGAATTGTTTGTTCACATTGAATACAAAACATATAAGGGCTCCAGTAATTTTTATTAACTGTAAGTACTTTGCTTACAGTGACTTATTCCAAACCCTATAGAGCATTAAGCGTGCCAACCTTTAAGTTATTGATTTTATTTAACTTAGTTTTATTCCATATTTTTAGTGCGTGATTATGACTACATATAAACTCCCTAACAGCACACATCCGTGTCATAGTGACTCTCTGAGATTTATTAACGACGTTCATGTTTCGTTCAGAATAGAAGCGATAAAGTAACAACATAGAAAAAGAGGAATGAATATGAAAAATATATTAGTTACGATTGTTGCATTGTTTACTGGCCTTTTGGCGTTATTCACAAGCTTGATCCTTGCTATTCCTTTAGCTATTGCAGCTTTAATTACTGGCAAGCGCATTCAGAATCAAATGAAGAAACAAGGTTTCGCAGCACATATGAACACTCGTCAGTCATCAACCAATGATGCCGGTGTTATTGAAGGTGAATACGAAGATCTTTCAAGCAAAAAGTAACCTAAACTTTAGTTTCAGACATAGTGAAAGCACAACAGAGACAAAATTACATAATGCAAAGAAAGCCCCTGCTAGCACTGCTGGCCTTAACGACTTTAAGTCTCGTTGGTTGTTCCAACGAGACACCGATACCCGCTTACGAAACATCTCCAGACTTACCTAGCTATCAGCAAGACAGCTTCGATGCCTACGTTAATGACACCCAAGATTGGTTATTGAAAAACCGTGTGTTCATGACGGAAGACAAGCAACTCGAGATCCAACTCAATTCACCAACCGAGTATCAACCAACCTCGCCAAACGGTAAGGCGGTGTTATTGGTTCATGGATTAGGCGACTCACCTTATTCATTTAAAGACATCGCTACGCATTTGGCAGAGCAAGGTTACTTAGTGAGAACCGTATTACTTCCGGGTCACGGCAGTCGCGTGGGTGATTTAATGCAGCCGAGCCTAGAAGATTGGCAAGGTGTGGTAGCTCATCATACGAAGTTACTTGAGCAAGAGTATGATTCTGTTTGGCTAGGCGGCTATTCAACCGGCGCGAACCTCGTGACTTCACAGGCGATGAACGATCCTAAGATCTCTGGGTTACTGTTGTTCTCTCCTGCGTTTCAACCAAGCTCGTCTGCTGTTCAATACGCAGGGCTAGCAAGCTACTTTGTCACTTGGGCTGATCAAGATCCTGAAGACAATGTGTTGCGTTACAACTCGTTGCCAATGAACGGAGCCTCGGTTTACTACGAGACATCAGAAGTCGTACGTGATGACTTACAAGATAAACACTTCGACAAACCAGTGTTTATTATGATGAGTGAAGGCGACAGCGTGATTGATACCAACTACGTTCAGCAAGCCTTTACTGAATCAATGCCGAATCCAAACAATGTGTTGGTTTGGCAAGGAGAGACGACTCTCGAGGATCCTCGCGCTGTTCAGTACAGCATGAAAATTCCAGAGCAACGTATCTCGAACGGCTCTCACATGGGCTTACTGTTCTCACCAAATAACCCTTATTACGGAATCAATGGTAGCGAGAAGATTTGCTCCAATGGTCAGGCAGAAGGCTTTGAAGAACAATGTAACGCAACCAGTGAGGTTTGGTATTCAGCTTGGGGCTATCGTGAAGAAGGGAAGAACCATGCGCGTTTGACCTACAACCCCTACTTCTCAGACTCGATGGCGAAGTTAGATGCCGTGCTGAACTCTGAAGGCTAATACGCTCAAGCCTTTCGAAACCAATCCATAGAACTCAAAAAGGCTCACTAGATAACCTCTAGTGAGCCTTTTTAATGAGTGTCGTTTCTGGTGAACGTCTAGGGTCTGTTGACCTTTAGAGCTGATTTTTGCAGCACTTTGTGGGAAATTTCTACAAGGCAGAGGCTTTGAAGTGTAGCTAGCCTACATGAGAAGCCGATAACGCAGTAGAAATGAACCACAAAGGCTGCCCGAAGGGTTCGGCTAGAATCGTTTTATGCTTTGTTAAGAAGTATTAACTTAGAATGACTAGGCTACATACTCCTTGCCGCGCCTAAAACGATTCTATCTCGAACAAAATTTAACCACTAAAAGTTAACAGACCCTAGTTACTTATTCTTATCGTTTACTGCTATATCGTCCACACCACGCGAACAGCAAGCAGGATCAGCACCACGCCAGATAGTCGATCAATCAACTGAGCTTTCGAGCGAATACGTTCAACAATCAACGGGCTAGACAGTACCAAGGTGATAAAGGTGTACCAAAGGCCGTCGACAATCAGCGGCGTTGAGACAATAATCACTTGATTGGTCAGTTCATTACCTAGCGCTACAAATTGGCTAAACAGAGCGATGAAGAACAATGCGATCTTTGGGCTCAAGATAGAGATCAAGAAAGCCTCACGAGCAGACTGCATGTAACTCATCTTTTCACCCGCTTCTAATTTCGCGGCAACACCACCTTTCGAACGTAACGCATTAACGCCAAGATAAAGCAGATAAGCAGCCCCCGCTAAGCTAATACCTTTAAATAACATTGGGGATTGCTCAAGCACAACGGCTAAACCAACAATGGTTGCGAACGCATAAATACCGATACCAGCAGCGTGTGACCAAGCTGCGATAAGCCCGTTCATACGGCCACCAGCCAAACTGTGTTTAGCGATCATCGCCAAGCTTGGGCCCGGAGACATTGCACCCAACAAGCAAATCGCTAATAAAGAAAACCAAATTGTTACTGTCATCATTCCATTCCTAATAAAATAAAGCGTTCCAGCTGAACGCTCTACGCTTAATACTCAATACTTGGCACTTACCATAATTCGCAGGAGGTATTATTTGAAATCAAAGATTATCATCACACCTATGATTTCAAGTCATACTGATATTGTAACTCGACTTTTGCATGGCTTGGAATGCTTTTTCTCGCGCCCATTTGTGGGCAGAGTCGTTGTCATATTTAGGATGCCACATTAACCAATAGGTATGCATTTCCGTATCAAATGGCAACGAAAAGTAGGTAGTATCGAGGTGTCGACCTAGGTTATAGGCGATATGTTCTGGCACGATCATCAGATAGTCGTCTTGCAATAACACAGTACCAGCAGATGAAAAGAACGGAACCTGTAAAGCCACTCTTCGCTTCAGCCCTTGCTTCTTCAATGCTATGTCCGCGTAACTGTCTTTATCTCCACCACCCGTCACTTTGATGTGAGAGTAGTGAACAATATCTTCTGCACTCAAAACCGCTTGTTGAGCCAGCGGGTGCGACTTTCGCATCAAACACACCGACTTATCTTCACCAAGTTTGATACTTGAGACATGTTCTGGCTTTGTGGGAAACATACTGGAAGCCAAATGAATCCCAGACTCGTTCAGTGCTTCAAGGTAGTTTGGCTGCCACAATCGATAAGCCAAATTGATGTTCGGCGCTTCAGCAGACACCTCTGCCACAATCACAGGAAGAATATACTGAGCGACATAATCACTCGAGGACAACACCAATTCACCTTGCCAGTCTTGCGGCTCGAAGGGTTTATCATCTAACAGGTGGTCAAACTCGCCAAGCAGGTCGTCGAGTTTGCCTTTAAGCAGAAGTGCGCGGTTGGTCGGCACCAGTTTGTTGCCATCACGGACCAGTAAAGGGTCACCACACAAATCTCGTAACTGGCTGAGCTGGCGGCTCACCGCGGATTGTGTGATATGCAAACGTTGGGCGGCACGGCTCACATGACACTCTTCAAGAAGTACATGCAGTGAACGCAGCAGGTTTAAGTTGATATTGCCTAACATGAATGCACCGTCGCATTCTGTTTGTTGAAAAACTCGGTCAAAACCGTATGAGTCATTAAGTGACGCAGATCTGGGTAGCTTTGCAGCTGATCGCGAACTCGGTTCAGGCTCTCCATGCTTTCCACTTCCACGTACAGCATCATGTCGGTCTCACCGCTAATAGAGTGGCACCATTGCACCTCATCGATACTCTGAATTTGTTTCGCGTAAGACTCACAACTATGGTCACTACTCGACATGTCGAACTTCAACAAGATATAAGCGCACACATTCTTCGTTTGGTTGGGTTCTGCCACTTGAGCGCAGTAGCCCGTAATCACTTTGTCGCTTTCCAGTTTCTTGATTCTGGCGTTCACTGCCGAGCGCGAGAGACTGACATCTCGGGCGATATCGCTCACTGAGCATCGTGCATTGGTTTTGAGAATATCCAAAATCTGGCGATCAAATTTATCCATGCTTCTGATTCTTTCCATTTATTGTTCTATTTATAACGCCTAATTTGACACAACTTTCCTACTTATAACAGCCATTCTGACAGCCGACACTTTCACGCTGAATCGGATTAATACCGTTAAAATGACGGTGTCTTACGACGTTTCGCTAGCTGTATTATTGATGTCAACAATGTATGCTCTCAATCATAACTTCTCACACACCAGAAGAAAGTTACTGGAAGACCGTGACCAGAATCAAATAGCTAGGAGAGCGAATGACACAACTCAAACAAGAAATCACGCTTATTTCAGGAATCGGACAACTCTCGACGACCTTGCTAGGCACGGGATTATTTATGATCCCTGCGATCGCAGCAGGCATTGCAGGACAGTTGTCTCTTCTTGCTTGGTTAATCCTGTTTATCGCTATTTGCCCGATTGCACTGACCTTTGCAGCATTAGGAAAACGCTACCCGAATGCAGGTGGTACTGCTTACTTTGTGCGTCAGGCATTTAGCGAGCGATTAGAAACCAGCGTGGCGTGGTTGTTTGTGAGTGTTATTCCTGTCGGTATTCCAGCGGCCATTGCACTAGCAGGTGGGTTTGCTCAACAATTGTTACCCGCCCCCCTCGACACACCACTTGGCGCTCAATCCTTTACCGTCGCCCTGCTTATTGCCGTCAATTTGATGGGCAGTAAATCTTCTGGCCGACTACAAACCGTGATCGCATTGTCGATTTTTGCCTTAGTCAGCGCTTTTGTTTGGAAAGCCGACATCACGGCAGCCGATGTTTCTCTTCCAACCATCTCGTCCGATTCGGTGTGGTCTATCGGCGCTGCGTTGGCTGTCATGTTTTGGTGCTTTGTCGGAATAGAAGCTTTTGCTCACATGGGAGAGGAATTCAAAAATCCACAACGTGACTTCCCAATCGCCATCATTGCAGGCTGTTTTGTTGCGGGGTTAGTGTACTGGGCTTGTTCAGTGGTGATTCTTAAACTGGGCGCTTACGGTTCATCTGAATTCGATGCCGCATCCATCCCGTGGGTAACAGAACAACTGTTTGGCAATGGCTTCAAAACTGTCATCAGCGTGCTGGGGTTCTTTGCTTGCTTTGCTAGCCTAAACCTTTACACACAAAGCCTGTCTCGGATGATCTGGGCTCAGGCTCGCCAACACTCTCCTACAAGTCGAATGGCTCAACTGAACAGCCGCGGCGTACCGTTTTACCCAACCATAGCAATTGGCTTTGTCGTGCTTATCTCGTGTGTGATTGGTGAACTGTCCAACTTGGACCTTGAATTCTTTCTCAAGCTCGCCAACGGTATTTTTGTTCTGGTTTATCTGCTCGCGATGTTAGCCGCTTGCCGATTACTAACAGGCGCATCTAGATACACAGCCATGCTTTCATTGGTCATCTGTACCTTGGTGTTTATCTGTTTAAGTTGGTCGATGCTCTATGCCGTGACTATCTTTGTGACATTGTCACTCCCTTGGCGAAAGTGGTTGGGTAAACCCACCGTTTCTGTCGACAAGCTGTAAACGATACCTACCAATATCACTGATAGAAAAGCCGAGCGATCTGTTTGATCTTCGGCTTTATCTCAGCCAAACGGATATTTCCAAACCCCAACACCGCCCCACTCCAATCACGAGCATCACTTGATCCATATTCATAAAAATCAAACGGACGAATGATGATATTTTGAAGATCAGCTCGTCGGCTCCACTCATGTTCAGATATACCTTGATACCACTTCACGGTCACATGTAGCCCTGCTGCCTGACTGATCACTTCAAGATCACCGTTAAACTCGCTTTCAATCGCTTCTATCATAGCTTCATACTTGAGTTTGTATGACCGGCGCATCTTTCTAATATGACGCAGCAGGTCGCCTTCTCGAACAAAATCAGCCAAAGCTTCCTGTGTGTGGGACGCCGTGTCTCCAGTGAGCGCGTCTTTGATCTCAAGACACTTCGCCACCAGACTTTCTGGTACCACTAAGTACCCTAATCGAAGGCCATTGAACATAACCTTACTCAGAGAGCCAACATAGATGATGCGATCATCGAATCCCAACTTTCCCGCCAACCCTTGCATGCTGGTATAAGGACGATGAGCAAACTGGAACTCACTATCATAGTCATCTTCAATGATCCATGACTGATGTTGATTGGCCCAGTCGATCAATTTAAGGCGCTGCTCAGTATTTAAAGTCGTGCCCATTGGGTATTGGTTACTCGGTGTGACATAGAGAGCCTTAGCGTTGCTGGACAACACTTTTTCAATATCTAGCCCCACCTTTTCACGCACACTCACACCATCCAGCTCTAGTCTCAACAGATCGATAATTTTATGCACTTGTCGATAACCGGGTTCCTCTACAAGGATTTTGTCGTCCATCGCTAACGTTGCCATTAATCCGATTGAGATGGCTTGCTGCGCACCTGCGGTGATGATGATTCTGTCGGCACTGCAATGAACCGAACGACTGCTTGCAAGATACCCACTCAACGCTTCCCTCAAGGCTGAGCTTCCCTGAACCTCTTGATTGCCCGCAATGTTCTGACGTGTAGAGTGGCGTTGCAGCAGCCTCTGCCATTTTGCAAAAGGGAACGCATCTAAGTCAGGGACTCCGGGGGCAAAGCTACGGTTAATGTCGTTCGGTGTCGCTATGTTTGCACTCGGTTTACTGACTGTTTGTTTGACCTTCGGATCCTGAATACTGTTTGGCTTAGACAAACTTAGAAAGTGTTCTGGTTGTTCAACCGAGACATAAAACCCTGAGCCTTGCTTACTCTCGATATAGCCTTCCGTGACCAGTTGTTCGTACGCGTAAATCACCGTATTTCGACTCACTGATAACTCGACGGCCAACTTACGTGTTGAAGGTAACTTACTGCCCTTGCTCCATAAATCTTGAACGATTTTCTCTCTTATCGCGTGGAACAAGGCGGTTTGACGCGTGTCGTGTTGTTCGTCTAACTGTAGGTCACCGACATCGATAGGCTGCATAACTGGATCCAAATAGTGTTTAAAAGTGGCTCTATTTAATAGACCAGTTAATCGCTACATTAATCAAAAGGCAATGATTAAGGAGCGATTATGTTATCTAACACGAAAAGAACCACGATTAAAAAAGGGGCTCACAAAGCCGTATTTGAACAAGAGAAACTGCACCAAATTATTGATGAGAGCTTAATCGCACACATTGCATTGCAA
Source organism: Vibrio sp. 10N.261.51.A4 (assembly GCF_041471945.1). Classification (NCBI taxonomy): domain Bacteria; kingdom Pseudomonadati; phylum Pseudomonadota; class Gammaproteobacteria; order Vibrionales; family Vibrionaceae; genus Vibrio; species Vibrio sp. 10N.261.51.A4. The sequence goes on along the minus strand of NZ_JBFRPJ010000090.1, from coordinate 49,509 downwards.
GGCGAACAAGGCCCAATGGTTATCCCGATGCTCGCGTGGCGAGTGGATGATATGGTCTACATTCATGGGGCTAAAAACAGTCGCCTACTAAAAGGGCTAAAAAAGGGAGAACCAACCTGTTTAACGTTCACCTTATTCGATGGTTGGGTGTTGGCTCGTTCGGCATTTCATCATAGTGCGCATTATCGTTCTGCTGTGGTATTGGGGTCATTTTCAGTCATCGATGACAATCAAGAAAAGGATCGCTTGTTGAATATCTTTATTGAGCAAATCGCACCGGGCAGAACCGATGAAGTGAGGCTCAGTAATGAAAAAGAACTCACTGCGACCGAGTTGTTGGCGATACCTTTAACAGAAGCTTCCGTGAAGATTGGTAAACATGGAGTGAATGATGATAAAGCCGATATGGACATTCCAGTTTGGGCTGGCGTATTACCCTATAGAACTGTTGTTGGGCCGTTAGAAACCGTTCCAGAACAAGAAGGCATCATTGAAACACCAGATTACCAACAAGCTTATGGTGAACGCTGGTATCAGAATTAACACTCGAAGATGGTGAACTTGATAAAATTGTATACAATCTGAATTACAAAAATTTAACATGACTCAATAATGTAATCAGACGATGAAAACGAACAAGGATATTCTGCCGTTTCAAGGCTTGCTCAATGGCATTGGGCAAGTCTATTTCACACCGTCTATCATGACGTCGACTTTGCTGTTGCTTGCCATTTCTATTGAGTCACTGGCGCTGGCTTTTCTTACCTTACTTGGCGCCAGTTGCAGCTATGCATTAGCTTTCTATGGCTATATGTACACCAACACCAACACCAACACCAACACCAACAAGTCAGTTGACGACATTGATAGTGGAATGTACGCGCTAAATGGCGCTTTGATTGGTTTATTTATCGGTAACTTTTTTGGTGTGACACCATTATTGGCTTTAGTGACTGCGTTAGGTGCATTACTCACGGTGCCGATTGCCCACATCGTATTCAGTTTTGAGAAATATCGCGGTTACACTAGCGCCTTTATCCTCACCACTTGGCTGATTTATATTATCCAATCAACCTTTGAGCTGTCAGCGTTTTCTGCACCTGATTCCGCACTGATGCCACTCATCAGTATTGAGGCTAACTCGTGGTTCAACCTGCCGACAGTGGTGATCCCGTTGTTAAAAGGGATAAGCCAAGTCAGCTTCATCGAAAATGCGTTGTCGGGGCTCGTTATCTTAGTCGCCATCGCACTCAACAATATCAAGCATGCCATTTGGGTTATGCTCGCAGTAATAATTAGCACCGTATTTAGCGGGTTGATTGGCGCTTCTAACGAACTGGTAGCCCAAGGTCTTTACGGGTACAACGCCATTCTTGCCACTTTAGCACTTGTGCCCTATCCGCGAATCCGTTGGCCGTTAATCCTATTAGGCATTCTGTTAAGCTGTCTCATCACACTTGGTTTTCATGAACTGTCACTGTTACCACTCACCGCCCCTTTCATTTTGAGTACTTGGGGGATGGTTTACTTGTCCAGCCTGATCCATAAACGAACCATAAGATAGCTCTGAATAGTTACAGGCCAGTTTTTAGGCGCTCAACATATTGCTTGGGTGTCAAACCTCGATGTTTCTTAAACATCCGATTAAAGCTCGCGACATTGGTATAGCCGAGCCTCGTCGCGACTTTATCTATTGGCACTGAATACATCAACAACTCCACCGCCACATTACTTAACGCATAGCCCATAATGGTAGAAAAGTTGATGCCTAAGTTATGCAATCGACGTTGAAATTGCTGTTCAGATAACCCAAGCAAACTCGACACTTTATGCAGTGTTGGCAGGCCGAAATGGCGACTGTAATTGATCATCTCATAGGTCACCTTATGCTCATCCGCGGCATCAGGCATGTTGAGGTAATTATCTAAGTCATGAAAGTTCATTGCCAAGCTCATCTTGCCGCTAGAAGGGGCTTGATTGCTCGATAACCTCGACTGGCTTGGTATCCAGATTTCAGTTCGTGGCTGGCCCCACTGAATATTGCACCCAAAATACTCTTGATAGAGTTGAGTGTTCTCGCGATAACCTGCGATAGAGACGGCTGCGGGAGTAAAGTCGTCTCCCAAGTAACGCCTTAATATCTTCATCATAAAGATGGCAACTCGAATTGAGTCATGAACTTTACCCACCTCAGTATAAGCAGGATTGTCGTAGCACCATTTGATGAAATTACCGACTTGAGCGCCATATAGAAAAGCCCCGGACTGCAAACAGTGCAACCCGATGTTAACTCGGCGTATAGACGACGCCAGATCGTGCCCCGAGAAAAACCAGTTAGAGAGAGGACCTAGCCTTTCAATATCCACTCTATCAGCCAGCTTCAAGATAATATCGGAATCACCGGTTTGTTGTTCAAGTAAGCCATACCATTTGTCCACTTCACTTACGGGGATAAGGTTCATCGGGTTATTAAACACCGATTTAGGAATACCTAATTGCTCAGTATTCACAGCCTTATTAGTCGTTGCGTATTGGTAAATACCCAAAATACCCAATGCTCTTAAGAAGTTACAATTGTTCATTAGCCACCATACTTAGAAGTCACTATTACAGATCAAATCATAATGACATCATTATTAAAGTAATTGGTAAATTATCAACTTCTAAATCTGATATCAATAACACTCGGTGCTCAATTTAACCTAGGGTATATCAATGAGTTTAGTTAGTGTCCCATTTGTCGGAACCGGCGCAGATACCGCACTACACGTAGTTGCAGGCGTAGTGTTAGTCGCAACCATCGCTGCTGCATGTTACGGCTTCTGGCGTGTGCATGAATTACCAATCAACAAGGCTCACAGTAAAGAGCATCAACAACTCGGTTTGATCACCGCATTAACATGGATTGGTTTTGTATGGCACTGGGTATGGGTACTAGCAGTAATTTTGGCCTTCGTTGATATGGAAAAAGCCATCATCAATCTAAGAGACACATGGAAGTCACCGACCACAACCAAGGAGCAAACAACTTCCGACAAGCAAGATGAGGAGAGCCAAACATGTTAGAAGGCTTGGCAATTTGGGCACTGTTCATTTACTTACTCAGACTTGTTGGTATGCCTTGGAACAAAGGCACCAAGGCGTTTGCGTACCTAGGGGGTACATCTTGGTTGCTGTTTGTATGGGTTGGCCTACTCAATTTTACTCCGATGGATCTATCGGGAGGCTCAGTGGTTCAGTCTCCACATATTCAGCTGCGTCCCGATTCAACTAATGTGTCGGGAAAAACTTCCAAAGTCCACATCGACCCAAACCAGGATGTGACTGAAGGACAGCTAATTTACGAAATTGATGACACTAAATATGTCATCGCAAGAGACAAAGCCAGCGTTCAACTTGAATCTGCAGAGGTCGCTTTAGACACAGCTCGTCAAGAAGTGAGCATTGCAAAAGTCAGCTATCAATCGGCGCTTGAAGACATCAAAGCTTCAGTCGCACAAATAGATTCGGCTAAAACAGACTTAGTACTGCAGTCAAAGACCCTTGATCGTTACCAGAAGCAAAACAAAGTGGTAGAACATACGATCACTGAAACTGACATCGACCAACAAACAGCAAAGGTAGACTTAGCGACGTATAACGTTACGACATTGGAATCTCAGCTTAGCAAGAAAGAAGTCGATGCCGAGAATGCGAAGTTGAACATCCACAAAGCTGAAACCAATGTGAGCAAGAAGCAAACTGAGGTCGATTCAGCAAAGGCAACAATGGCACAAGCACAATGGGACTTGAACAGCACCAAAGTCACGGCACCGACTGACGGCTTTGTAACAAACTTTATTCTTCGTGAAGGTCAGCGTGTTTCAATGATGCCTCGTATCCAGATGTATACCGAAGAGAAGTACGTGCTGATGCGAGTTAACCACCAAGCGATTCGTAATATTAAGGTCGGTCAACCTGCGGAATTTGCGACAGCGGTATACCCAGGAAAAGTGTTCTCTGCAACCGTAGAAGGCATTGTAGAGGCCACTGGTGAAGCGCAAGCAAGTTTGCTGGGTATCGATGAGCAGGTTCGTGTTACCACAGGCAAAAACCTTCAGAACAAGCACCACTTTGTTCGTTTAAAAATTGATGAGGCAGAGGGTTACGATATTCCTGTTGGCTCTGTCGGATTAGCGTGGGTAAGCGGTGAGAAGCCTATCAGCTTTATGGCGTTCCTAGACGTAATACGCGGGATCATCATTAGAATGAAGTCTCAACTGTACTTCTTCTACTCCATCTAATACTTCCTATTGGTGAAACAATACCCAAGCCCGTGCGCTCTTAGATCGCACGGGCTTTTTGTTTATTTCACCATTCGTCGCCAGAAAGAACACAAACCCGAAAAACGAATAAACACTCTAAAGTTGCAAATCGCAATTGCATTTTGCAATTGGGCATTTCAAAAACGCAAATTAAACGCTCAAATACGCACCAGATTGCTATAAAACTGCCGTTTTACGTGGTTTTAAAAGTTGGCACACTAACTGCAATGTATAAATTGACCCTTCTTAAGCCGAGGGTCACCTAGCCAACTGACGTTGTTAGTGAACCTATTCTTGTTCACAAAATATATAGGCCAATTGCGATTATTGCGATTGGCTATTTTTTTGCCTGCAGTTTGGCCAACCGCCCTCTTTTTCGATACAGACACCCATTCAGACGTATAATAATAAGCATTCATAGCCAACCAAGAACAGCAGATAACCAACGCATTATAGAAAACGTTTTCTATTTGTTTTTTTTAAATAAAGACAGAAAATAACCCTATGTTTTACAAGATAATTACTGCAATAACTGGTTTTTATGGGCAATTATTGACAAAATTAGCATTGACTATGTGATTTATATCACCATAATGCGCAAGTTTGCCTGCAATACGGCGACCGTTAATTTTAATTTTGATCATTTGCGGAGGTAAAAAATGGCTGCTGATAATAACTACAGTCTAGGGCCGGTTCCTACATCGGCTAGGAAAGGAGTCGCTTCACTCACCATGGTAATGCTTGGACTCACTTTCTTCTCTGCAAGTATGTGGACAGGTGGTTCACTCGGGACAGGTCTTTCATTCAACGATTTCTTCCTCGCCGTTCTCATCGGTAACCTAATCCTCGGTATTTACACTTCTTTTCTTGGCTACATCGGCTCATCTACTGGCCTCTCTACCCACCTCCTTGCTCGTTTCTCTTTCGGTACTAAAGGCTCATGGCTTCCTTCTGCTTTACTTGGTGGTACACAAGTCGGTTGGTTTGGTGTGGGTGTTGCGATGTTTGCTATTCCAGTACAAAAAGCAACGGGCATTGATACCAACACCTTGATTATCGTATCTGGCTTATTGATGACGGGTACAGTGTACTTCGGCATTCAAGCGCTAATGGTGCTTTCAGCGATTGCAGTGCCTGCGATTGCGATTCTGGGTGGTTACTCAGTACTGACTGCGGTAGACAGTGTTGGTGGACTAGAGCAATTGCAACTTATTAAACCAGAGACGCCAATGGACTTTTCAATGGCTCTTGCAATGGTTGTAGGTTCGTTCGTAAGTGCGGGTACGTTAACGGCCGATTTCGTTCGCTTTGGTAAAAAGCCAGCAAGCGCAGTATTAATTACTATGGTTGCGTTCTTCATCGGTAACTCGCTGATGTTTATCTTCGGCGCAGCAGGAGCAGCAGCAACCGGTCAGGCTGATATTTCAGATGTGATGATCGCGCAAGGTCTGCTGCTTCCAGCCATCATCGTGCTTGGCTTGAATATCTGGACAACCAATGAAAATGCACTTTATGCATCCGGTTTGGGTTTATCTAACATCACTGGTCGCTCAAGTACTACAATGTCAATCATTAACGGCATTATCGGTACGATTTTCGCACTTTGGTTATACAACAACTTCGTTGGTTGGTTAACCTTCCTTTCGCTGGCGATTCCACCAATTGGTGGCGTAATCATCGCCGACTTCTTCGCGAACCGTAAACGTTACAAAGATTTTGCAAATGCAGAGTTCCAAACCGTTAACTGGGCTGGCATTATCGCGGTAGCAACAGGCGTAGCCGCTGGTCACTTCCTACCTGGCGTTGTTCCTTTGAACGCAGTGTTAGGTGGTGCAATCAGTTACCTCGTGCTTAATCCTCTATTGAACAAAAAAGCTCTGAAATCTCAGGCCGCTTAAGGACACACTATGACAACCTTATTAATCAAGAACGCGAAACTTCAAGACCAAGAAGGCTTGAAACAGATTCTGATTGAAAATGGTCAATTTTCTCGCATTCTCGATAATGGCGCGCAAATCAATCATCAAGGCGACATCCTTGATGCTGAAGGTGGCATTGCAGTTACTCCTTTCTGTGAACCGCACATCCACCTAGATACTACTCAAACTGCTGGTGAGCCTAACTGGAACATCTCTGGCACTTTGTTTGAAGGTATTGAGCGTTGGGCTGAGCGTAAAGAACTGCTATCAATCGAAGACGTAAAGTCTCGTGCCAAGCAAACACTGAAATGGCAGATAGCTAACGGTGTTCAACACGTTCGTACGCACGTTGATGTGTCAGACCCAACACTCGTTGCGTTAAGAGCGATGGTTGAAGTTCGTGAAGAGATGAAAGAGTGGGTCGACATCCAGATCGTTGCATTCCCTCAAGAAGGCATCCTTTCATACCCTAACGGCAAAGAGTTGCTTGAAGAAGCAGTGAAGATCGGCGCTGACGTTATCGGTGCTATCCCTCACTTCGAATTCACTCGTGAATACGGTGTTGAATCTCTGCATTACGTGTTCGAGCTTGCACGTAAGTACGACTGTCTGATCGACGTTCACTGTGATGAAATCGACGACGAACAGTCTCGCTTTGTGGAAACATTAGCAGCTCTTGCTCATAAGTTTGAAATGGGCGAGAAAGTAACCGCTAGCCACACGACTGCAATGGGCTCTTACAACGGTGCTTACGCATCTCGCCTATTCCGTCTATTGAAGATGTCTGGTATCAACTTCGTGGCAAACCCGTTAGTGAACATTCACTTACAGGGCCGTTTCGACGATTACCCGAAACGCCGCGGTGTAACGCGCGTTAAAGAGATGCTAGCAGCAAACATCAACGTTTGTTTTGGCCACGATGATGTGTTTGACCCATGGTACCCACTGGGCACAGCGAACATGCTTCAAGTTCTGCACATGGGACTGCATGTGACACAGGTTATGGGCTACGATCAAATCAACAACTCACTTGATTTGATCAGCAAGAACTCTGCTCGCACATTGAACATACAAGACAACTTCGGCATCGAAGAAGGTAAGCCAGGTAACTTACTGATTCTTCCTGCTGACAATGGCTTTGATGCAGTGCGCCGCCAAGTACCAGTGCAGTACTCAATACGACACGGTAAGGTGATTGCAGAGACTCAACCAGCGAAAACAAAAATAAATTTAGATCAAACTGAAGATATCAACTTTAAGCGTTAATATCGTCTATACTAATGATCAAAAGGAAGCTGAGATGCTTCCTTTTGTTGTGTTGGACGAAGCGACAAAACTATCACTAAATCAGTGTAAATCTTGTACATTCGCACGGTATGACAAAAAAAGCACAAATTTCTTAAGCAATGCGTGTACATCTCAAAAGACTGTGTTAACATGCTCTCGCTCTGTTAGCCGGAGTTATTTAAGTTAGATGAATAGTAAAAAATTGACATGTAAAATCGTTACCCGTTTTTGTAAGTAGTTTTTCCTTATTTCTTAGCAATATTAAATAATTCAATTATCAGCGCATTGCATTAAATGCAATCAACAACTTAGAAAATTTATGAATAAGGGACAAATTATGTCTAACACAAATACTGGCACTGTAAAATGGTTTAACGAAGAGAAAGGTTTCGGCTTCATTTCTCAAGACAACGGCGGCGCTGACGTATTCGTACACTTCCGTGCAATCGTTTCTGAAGGCTTCAAAACTCTGAAAGAAGGCCAAAAGGTTTCTTTCGAAGTTGAAAACGGTCAAAAAGGCCTACAAGCAGCAAACGTTGTTGCTCAATAATTAGCTCTTATAGCTAAAAAGAATTTTAAAGCGCTGATTTTTATCGGCGCTTTTTTATGCCTGCTCATAAACATTTCCCCTCTCGATACAGGCTTTCCCCCGTAAACTCTGAACAAATGCAAATCACCAGCCAAGCGTCCTCAACCTAGACTTTCTCAGTTAAAGCTCAACGATCAATTTACGTCACTTTTTGTATGCACTTCCCTAGACAACACTTAATTCTCAGCAATCTTTTGATACTAACTCACGCTACGCCGAAAGTTTGATAAGCCCAAATATGGTTAAAGAACAATCCATTAGATTACACTTATGAATACGCAATCGATATTCATAATAAAAATGAGTTATTTATCCAACCCTCATCCACTAATCATATAATTTTTAAAGCAAAGACCTTCGAAATCCGCTAACCTTGTTCGCAAGTGGCTTAGTTGTTTTGGTATCTGCAGTAAAAATAATGAACAAAGACGAATTTCAGAAATCCACCGCAAATCTAAAAAAAGCGGTGCCTCTTATGATGAAGAACAGGGTGTCAACGACACCTGCAAATTACGCACTTTGGTACACCTATGTCGATAACGCTATTCCCCAGCTGACTCAAGACATGGATGGTATTTTAGAACACTACGGTATTTGTCCTCCTGCCGTTGGTGAGCAGCTATACAACAATTATGTTGCCAGCAAATCCGAAACCAATATCAATGACCTTCGCGCTAATTTGGAACTGTTAGTTTCTGAAGTTTCCAATTCAATGAATGACACCCTGACCGACACCTCCGCTTTTTCTGACATGATCGATAAAAGCTTCGAGGACTTGGCTCGTGTTGATAATGAAAGCCTATCTATTGATGAAGTCATGTCCTTAGTTCGACAGCTGGTGTCTGAATCCCGTCATATTCGTCACTCTACTCAGTTTTTAAACTCTCAGCTAAACTCTGCAACCTCAGAGATCACCAAGCTAAAAACCCAGTTAGTAGAAGTTCAGAAAGATGCGCTTTTCGATAGTACAACCACACTCTATAACCGTCGCTCTTTCGACCGTGACATAGAAACCCTGTGTGAAGCACAACAATCTTTGTGTCTGATTCTTCTCGATATCGACCACTTTAAAAATTTCAACGACACCTATGGCCACTTGTTTGGCGATATGGTGCTTAAAGCGATCGCTCGCAAGCTGAAGTTAAGTTGCCGTGAAGGTATTTCTGCCTATCGATTTGGTGGTGAAGAGTTCGCGCTGATTGTGCCTAACAAGTCTTTGCGTATTGCTCGTCAACTCGCTGATACCAATCGTCGCTCTCTAGAAAAGCTGTCGATTAAAGATCGCCGCAGTGGTCAACAAGTCGGCAGTATCACTGCATCGTTTGGTGTCGCTGAACTTGAACCCGGCGAATCAGCTCAATCGCTGATTGAACGTGCTGATAAGCTACTTTATGAAGCGAAATCACTTGGCCGTAACCGAGTCATGCCTTTGTAAAACACACCAACAATGCTCTTATCGACATATTAGTCGGCTCGTATTGAGACTAGAAAGCCCCAAAGACATTATCTTCGGGGCTTTTTCTTTAGTTGTATAAATTACTTTAGCTAACTAGGATTCACCGTTAGATCTGGAAGCAATAATTCAAGCAGTAGTCTTCACCACTCTTTGCTCTGAACTCTTTATCTTCACTGCATGCCTTTGGTTTACCCTTTGCGTCACCTTGAATCAAACTGATCCAGTGGCGCATCGCTGCAATGGTCTCTTCACGCATTGTGGTTGTTGCTTCCATTGGTGATTGGCCAAACGTGGTGCATGATTCCAACTGAATATCATCAATTTCTACTAGCTCAATACAACCTGTCCCTTTGTGGCAACCAAACATCACCTCTAGGTGGCTGCCACTGCCATCTCGAAACAAGATAGAGTCTGGGTCGTTCTTCTCACCCATGTACGCTACAAACTGCTTAGGGTGCTTCAGACCGCTGTGCTGACCGTCTTTAAAGTAAGCCATAATATGGCGGTAATCGACTACGTAGCTGGTTACGTCTTGATGTGAGCCATTCTCTAGTGGGAATAGTCGATCAAGCAGCTGCTTTGCTTTCACTTGCTTTTCAGTTTGCTGATTAGCATTGATTGTCTCCACGGCAAAGACAGCTTCAGCGATAAATGGCTTTGATTGTTTTTGGATTTCTGTTTTATCGAATGTAAGCATATTCATAGTCTTTCCCTCTTGACCAGTCCGGTGATAACCACCGATTTCTACAGCAAAAATGTGTCCTAGAGCAATTATTCCAAACTAACGTTTAATTTATTTGTCATTTTGTGAATTGCTTAGTTTGTAGATTAGCGCTTTTTTACATACAATTTCACAACAAAAATTTTACAATGTGAATTTTACAAATATGGCCTTGTCAAAAAGTTTAGTTCGTCAGTCACATTTCCTAGGTACGAAAATACGTAACCTAAGAAAACGTAACCATTTAACGATGGAAGACCTGTCTGCGCGTTGTATTAGAATCGACCCAGAATGTGCTCCTTCCGTTTCTTACCTTTCAATGATTGAACGTGGAAAGCGGGTTCCGAGCATCGATATGCTGGAAGTGATTGCACAGGTCTTTCAGAAGAATCCGACGTGGTTCCTCGACGACGAATCTGAACAACAAGCCATTGCTCCTGATAAGGGGAATCGTGGTGGGATAAGTGGCATGGCGCTCGAGCCGAGCTTCCTATTCTCAAACGACATCCTGCAAATTGCGATTCCTGAGATGCTGTCACAAACGGGCATTTCAGGCCGCCAGTTTGCGCACCTCTTGATTCGAGCACACCAAGAGAGCAACCAGAACCACTTCCCTGACCTTGAGCGCGCTGCGGAAGAAGTAGGCTTAAAACGTCTTAACCTCAGCGTAGAAGACCTGATAGACATCGCTAGAAGCCTAGGAATCAACATCCGCTGGGTAACGCGAACGCCGCAAGACGTAGTCGATGAGCTCGGAATTAACGCTAAGCAGTTGGTGACATCCTTCTTTGAGCCTCCCGGTACTATCTTCTTAAACGAGATTCTTAAAGAGTATCCAACTCGTCTGAAATACGACCTTTCGGTTTATATCGGTCATTGCATTCTGCACAGCAAAGAAGGCCTAAAGAGTGTGTTGTCGGTCGGTAACAACAACACGTGGGACGACAACCAGGTATCAGGCTCTTCACAGCTCAACTCCCAAGATATTCTTCAAGCATGGCGAGACTTTGAATCCAGCTTCTTTGCTGGCGCACTTCTGTGCCCGAAAGTCCCGTTTAGGCAGCTACTTGACCGCACTGGTTACGAAATCGACGTTCACAAAAGAGCAGGGGTTTCCCCCTCTGTTGCGATGCGTCGAATGACTGTAGTATCGCCCTACCCTCACTGGCACTACTTTGATGCTTATGGGCCGGGGAAACTCAAGGCGGTATATCGCGGGAACGGGATTCCGCTACCTTGGGGAAATATGAGAACGGTCGCTGACCCATGTCAACATTGGGCTGTGTTCCGTCGATTATCTGAGCCCCGTGCGGGTAGCTCGGCTCAAATCTCCATTTTGAATGTCGGAGATGAGCCTAGAATCTACTGTTGTGAATCCATCAATATGACGGATCCTGCGGGTAACAATCGTGTGTTGTGTGCTGGTATAGATCTCAACCCTGCGATTGATGCTCAAGGCGGTAATTCAAGAGACATAGCAGAGCAGCTTAAAGCGTCATGCGTTAACAATGGTGGCTCTGTGGCAATTCCGCGTAACATCAAAAAAGATCTCACGACAATAGCCAAGATTCTAAATATAAATTGGATTGAACGTGGGATTGAGACAGAGGCGAGGCTTATCTGCTCCAGAGGTGGAGAATGCCCACGCCAACCAAGCTGTTACTCTAAGTGTGGTGAGTAAAAAAGTAATAACAAAAAATAGAACCTAAATTTCAGGCAAAAAAAAACCAATCACAATAAGGATGATTGGTCATATATTTTGTGTGAACAAAAAAGGTTCACTAACAACGTCAGTTGGCTAGGTGACCCTCGGCTTAAGAAGGGTCACCATTACTAATGCAGCATGCGTGCCAACTTTTAAAACACGTATTTACTACGCATCTGGACACGTATTGGCCGGATATCCTTGTTTGTTTTGCAAACTGGAATTGCAAATTGCAAAATCCAACAAAAACGCTAGTGATTATGTTATTATTAATGAATAATTAAAGATTCATTACCCTTCCCAAAAATGTCATATTTCCCTTAGATTCAATCACTTTAAACAGCAATAAACCTCCCCTAGCTTACTCAAGCTATACGGTTACTCAACATAAACAACACCCTAAACAACGCCCATAAAAAAACGCGAACATTGAGATTCAATATTCGCGCTTATTCGATTTCTATGACAGAAAGAACTTAACCCACGAGACGCCTTTTTATAAAGCGGCTCATGTTCGTTGCTCTTTCAATATCTCAGAAAAGATTACTTCTGAGGAGCTGGCTTAGAACGGCTTCGAGACGGTTTGTTTGTAGAAGGTTTGTTGCTTGTCGGCTTATTTGACGACTTGCTTGGGCCGTAGCTACCGCCGTAACCAGACTTCTTAGGTTTGCCTGCAGGTTTACCCGCGTTGTTTGGCTTACCAGTACCGTTAGATTTACCCGCACCGCTTGGTTTGCTCAGAGTGTTCTGAGCACCTGCGTTATTTGCAGCAGGTTTATTGCCCGCACTACCGCGTTTAAAGTTGCTGCCGTTGTTTCTTACTGATTTATCTTCAGTTGTCGCAGCTGAGTTGTTTTCAGCAGGTTTCTTACCAGATGTCGGCTTACGCTTTGGAGCCGAACCATTACCAGCTACATGACGCTTGTTCTTACCTGCTGGCTTGTGCCCGCGAGCGTTATCACCAGAGCGTTGACCATCAGCATGTTCACGTGGCTGTTTTGCTTTCTTCGGTTTCTTAGGCTTGATTGGACGTGAATCCAAGCGAGACTCAGGTAACTTATTTACTGGAGAGAAACCTTCCAGTTCACGACGCTCTAGCACTTGTTGAATCAGGCGTTCAATACCGAACAGCTCACACACTTCATCAGCACAAACCAATGAAATCGCTTTACCTACTTCACCTGCACGGCCAGTACGACCGATACGGTGTACATAGTCTTCTGATACATGAGGAAGATCGAAGTTAACTACTTGAGGCAGTTGCGGGATATCGATACCACGAGCGGCGATATCAGTTGCAACAAGTACTCGTACCTTACCTGTTTTGAAGTTCTCTAAGGCTTTAGTACGTGCACCTTGGCTCTTGTTACCATGGATAGGTGCAGCAGTGATGTCTTGCTCTTCAAGGAAGCGAGCAAGCTTGTTCGCACCGTGTTTCGTCTTGCTGAACACCAACACTTGTTGCCAATCGTTATCTTTGATTAGCTTCGCTAGCATTGCGCTCTTTTTCTTTTTGTCTACTGGGTAGATGCTTTGCTCAACCGTTTTTGCCGTTGAGTTTGCAGGGCTTACTGAAATCTCAACAGGATTGTTCACCAAGCCTTTCGCTAAGCTGCGGATATCATCAGAGAACGTCGCTGAGAACAGTAGGTTCTGACGCTTCTTAGGCAAGAAAGCTAAGATCTTACGAATATCGCGGATGAAACCCATGTCTAGCATGCGGTCCGCTTCATCTAGCACTAGGATTTCTAGTTGGTCAAAACGCACTGCATTTTGGTTGTATAGGTCAAGTAGACGACCAGGTGTTGCCACCAACACGTCACTACCTTTACGCAGTTTTTGCATCTGAGGGTTAATCTTCACACCACCAAACACTACCGTCGAAGTCAGCGGTAAGTTAATACCGTACTTCACTACGCTGCCATTCACTTGCGCAGCAAGCTCACGAGTTGGCGTTAGCACGAGCGCACGAACTTGGTTCTGACGTACGCGAGTACCTTTCGATAACATTTCAAGAATAGGTAGCGTGAAGCCTGCAGTTTTACCTGTACCTGTTTGAGCAGCGGCCATAACATCTTTGCCCGTTAGGACAGCTGGCACGGCTTTCTCTTGTATTGGTGATGGCTTATCGTAACCTTGTGCTTCAATAGCTTTAAGGATCGGTTCAGAAAGGCCAAGGGAGGTAAAACTCATAGATTATTTTCTCAGTTGAATAACATTTAGTATGAGCAACACGTTAAAAAGTGCGTTGCTTCAGCTTTTGCTCATCAAATACATTGATACGGAGCAAAGCGCGGTATTCTGAGGCTTTTCCCCCCATTCAGCAACTAAATTCTAATCGCAGCTAAAATTCAACCTAGATAACTTGTCGCTTCTGTTCGTACATTTTTTCATCAGCGGCTTTCAAGAGCGCATCGACATCATTGTAGTTACTATTGTGAATAACCCAACCCACACTGATTCTGAGATAAATAGAGTGCGCTTCGTACACAACTGGCGCCGAGCATATCGCCTTTCGTAGTTTAGTCACGATTGAAGATACGTGTTGATCATCGATAATGCGTGGCAACAAGACCAAGAACTCATCACCGCCTATCCTTGCAACGATATCTGAAACACGCAGCTCACTTCTTATGCGGTTAGCACACTCGATCAATACCTGATCGCCTGCCGCGTGACCATAAGTGTCGTTGATTGCTTTAAACCCATCGAGGTCGATATTTACAACAGCAAAGGTTCTCGCTCTCTGTTTTTGAGTGGTTTTGAAGGCCTGCTTGAGGCTATACATGAAGTATCGACGATTCGGTAACATCGTTAGCTCATCATGCATAGAGCGGCTATCTGCAATCCGGTACAGACGATAAATAGTAAAGAAGGCAAACGCCAACACTAATATAATGGAGTAGCCTACCAGCCTTACCGCTTGGATTCGATACCAAGGCTCATCCATCAATACATGTTCGTTACCGGAGAGAGCAAGGTACCAACCCCCGTATGGGAAACTCACCTGTTCAGTGGCGAACGCATTATCGAACACATCCTGAGTGCCATAAAAGACAGCGCCATCTTTCCCTGAACTGTTTGCACCACGAATTGCTAATTCATACTTGTTCTCTATCTTGCCGATTCCAACATCTTCAAACAGCTCATCTAAACCGATAACAGCACTGGAGACACCCCAGTAATCTTGATTGAAAGGCGGGTCTCGGAAGACCGGAGTGCGTGCAATGAGGGCTTGTCCACCTTGAAACAGCTCAAAAGGACCGGCAATAAAGGTGTTGCCAAGATTACGGGCTATCTCAACAGACTCCCATTGATTTGGGTGATCACGATAATTAATACCGAGAATCTGCTCATTACCTTCCATCGGGTAAACAAAGTTTAGAATGTCGTCTTTGGCGAGTCCGATAAGTCGAATATGGAAGCCATCTTGAATGATATTCTCAGCAATCTTATCCCAATTTTTCACCTCACCATCGGGGTTGATGGTCACTAAGGTCGGGAAATTATTGAGGATATACATATCTGACACGATCGCGGCTTCAATCCGAGAACGAATAATGGATAGTTGCTTTTTTGCCTCTGAATACGATTCGTTTTTAAGAAAAGTTAATTGCTTGGCATGAAAGAACTCAATTGCGCTTACTATCGCAAGGAAAAAAAGAAAAGATACTACTCTGGCAGACCACTGCTTGCTAGAACCACTTGGCATTTACGAACCTCTAACACTATTGTTCTATATACTGCCTTATAACGGCTCATTTCTGGCTTATTGCCCCAGTATGCCGCTAAGTCATTAAAAATCCATACTGACGTCGACTATCTATCAAATATTGAGTGATCCATCACTTCAAACTTCTTTACTAAACGAATGGTTTAATCAAAAAGGGTTAGTGAACCTTATAAAGCTTACATTGTATTGACTCACGCTTACATTGAAGGATTCATCAATGTTATTTTACATAGACTAATAATCAGCTTGGTACCTCACGACATGAAGTTAAAAACTATCACACTGTGTACATTGCTATCAGCCTCGGTTGCCGTTCACGCACAAGAAAACGTTCAAGCGCCAACCGCAGTGAACGTTCAATCCCAAGCAGATTCGCTCAATTCTCAAGAACAATCTTTCAAGCAATCTGCAGACCTAATTCGCACCACCTACGAAAGCCAGCTTTACACCCTGCCTGCATTCAAAGAAGGTCACTACGGGCTGCGCATGTATCGTCAAACATTAGACGATAAGTATTCAGCGGCGGTGTGGAGCGACATGGCTCGAGTGGCAAGCAAGCTCAGCACCCTGTCGAATGACGTTCAAACCATGGAACAAATCGTACTCTACTCAGAGAAGCGAGTTGCATCTTATATTGGTGATAACGATGAGCGCAGTATTCGACGCTACAACATCACCAAGCACATGCCTGAATACCTTTACCTTGGTGTTGACCTTCTAGGCTCTATGGCTCGTGCTAACGAATACGGTTTAGAACACAAGAACGATGCCAAGCTACGCGAAATCATTCGTCGCTATGACTTCTCACGATACGTGACCAATGAAGACATGGTGAAAGCGTGGGCCGCTCAATTAGCGAATCAGGTTTACTGGTTGCGCCAACTGGGTGAGCAGGATGTCGTTGATGAGTTTGTCGATACCTTCAAAAAAGCGTATCCAGACGATAAAG
Organism: Vibrio sp. 10N.261.51.A4; assembly: GCF_041471945.1. NCBI lineage: Bacteria > Pseudomonadati > Pseudomonadota > Gammaproteobacteria > Vibrionales > Vibrionaceae > Vibrio > Vibrio sp. 10N.261.51.A4. The sequence continues at coordinate 32,846 of NZ_JBFRPJ010000090.1, read as the reverse complement.
ACAAAAAACTCTCAAGCCAGCAATTCGGCAATAAGATCTATGGTATGACACACGTCATCTTCGGCGACTCAGAATATTACCAACATCAAGTAAGCGAACAAGACCATCAATGGATCTACGATTACTTTAGAGAAAACATCGATACGATTCTGCTGCGTGCGAAAGAAGATGTCATTGCTGAGGTTGGATTAACCTTCTTGTTGGCAGGTTTAGAAGATGACCCAGTTCTAGAGAAAACTCGACTCGCGATTCAAGCTTCAATCGATGAGAAACAAGGCATGATCCCTTCTATCACTGGTGATTTTGATCTTGAGTACGGTGAACACCGCAACGTGTTAGCAATCATGCTACTCGATTGGCAGCAAGTGAATGAAGCGCCGACTTATGAAGGCAACCCTAAGGTGTTTACTAACATCCCTTACGGACTCATTAAAAACCAACCACCGAAGAACTAGCAACATACCTAGCCTAGGTTCATCATAGAACCCAAAAAGCCTCATACCTTCAAGGCTGCGGCTTTTTGCTGTTTACTACGTCAGTACTCGTATCAAAAGTTGTTAATATCAAAACCTGCGTAAAGATAAAAACAAAGACGACATCAAGCTCCTGACACGGCTTTGTTCATCACTATCGTAAAATCCCCTTCTGCGTAGCCCTCCGTTAAAGAGACATCATCGCAGAGCGTTTTACAGAAACGATAGACACCTTGAGGGTGATAACTCATCAAGGTATTACGCGAAGGATACTGGCTTGAGTTGAGAAGATTAAAAATCACCGTCTGATTCGCCAGTTCATACATGCGAGTAATCATGTTTGTCAGATAATCAGAATCACGAGAGATGTAGTTCAGTGAACCACTAGCGATGACAATGTCGTGCGCCTCAAGGTTCATTTTGCTCATATCACCCGCCAAAAACTGACAACGATCTTCTGTGTAGTTTTGCTTCGCCTTCTTAAGAAAGCCTGCGTGTTGGTCAACGCCGGTATAAGATTGAATACGATAGATGCTGTCGAGCAGTTCAAACAGCTCGCCATAGCCGCAACCCAAATCTAAAACACTCTTCTTTTCGAAGTCCGCCGCACGAGCGATTACTTCAAAGCGACACAATTGACTCTCTTCGCTAGTCCAACCTAAAGCTTTAGCCTTGTCGCCATTCGAGCGGTTAGTTTGTTTCCGATGATAGCGATACACCTTCCAACGATCGAGCCAGTGCATTACGAGAAATCCACCCACACTTCACGACCACCAGCCAGCTCTTGGTTATGGTATTGCCATTGATATTGCGCGAGCAGCTTTTCGGTGAGCTCTAACCCTAGACCAAAGCCCAAATGATTGTCTTCTATCGTGCCGTCAGTGTTGTGATTAACAATGGTGACTTTCGAGCCTACCTGAACGATGCCCACGGTACCGCTTCCTGTGTGTTGGAAAGCATTGCGAATCAAATTGGTCAGCACTATGCGAGTGAGTCCGACTGGCAACTGACATTGTGTGTCGTCGCGTTCAAGATTCACAGCCACGGCTTTGCCATTCAATAGATAGCTTAAATCGTGGTTTATTTGTTGCAGCAGTTCACCGAGATGTATGTTTTCTAGAGGCAGATCTTTGTCTTGTTGTCGGGTAAGCCACAACAAGGTTTCTGTCAGATCTGTCATGGTGAAACCCGCGCGCTTGATTCGATCAATGACTTCAAGCTGCTTTTCTGGGCTCTTTCCCTTTTGAATCAACTTCTCTAGCAATTCACTATTTGTTCTTGTGACCGCAATAGGAGTACGTAATTCGTGGCTCGCGTAACCCAAAAATTTCTGCTCTCGTTCTAAGCTGTTTTGAACCGAACTCAAACTATCACGAATGATGTTAGCCAAGGTGTTCAGTTCACTGAAGTGAAAATCAGGTGTCGGTTCACTGAGGTTATCTTTATCTAGCGATTTGGCCCAGTTCTTTAGCTGCTCAACAGGCGATGCCACCTTACGTAACACCAAAACCAAGATAACGAAAAACAGTACGATCGCACCCAGTGCGGTCAAAAGAATCGTGATAAAGTGCGGAAGCCCTTCATCATTAATGAAAGGGTCATGTTTTTGAGCAAACACCGCAGAAACATAACGAACCTCATTACCTTTCATCACCTTCATGGCGAAATAGCCTTTCTCGGGAGGTGAGAATATAGATTTGCCAATGATTATTTTGGTCATGCGGTTGAATTGCAGTTCGTTCTGGTTAAGGTTGTTCTGAATACTTTGTGGCAAGTCGCTCCATTGGGTCGCCACCGTAAATTCTTGATTGGTCATAGGCTTACCCGGCTTTACCGCATCTTGTTGCGCTTGGGCAATCATAGAGCCACGCATAGCGATATCCATCCCCGAGACAAAGTAGTTTACGCTCAAGGCAGAAAGAACCAGAATCGTGGTCACGCCTGTGACTAAAATAGCCAATAAAACGTAGATCCTTAAGCTTGGTCTGATCTTCATGCTTGTCGTAACTCCTTAATCGCAAAACCTTTACCCGCAATGGTATGCAGCAGCTTATTGTCTTGTTCAGCATCGACTTGTTTACGCAGATTGAAGATATGCACTTTTAAGCTATTACTGTCTGGTTGATCGTCGCCCCACACGCCCTGCATAATGGTCTCACGAGAAACAGGATTAGGGCTAGAACGCATCAAGATTTCCAGTATTTTGAGTGCGGTAGGCGAAAGCTTTAAAGGGGAATTATCGCGATAGGCTTGATGCTGTTTTAGGTCAATTTCCAAATCGCTTACCGACAAGCGGCGAACCTGACCACTGCGTCGCTTCGCCAACACTTGCACTCGAACAATCAACTCTTCCATTGCAAAAGGTTTCACCAGGTAATCATCGGCCCCTTTTGAAAAGCCTGTCAGCTTATCATCAAGCGTATCACGTGCAGTCAGCATCAAAACGGGTGTATCAATACCCTGCGTTCTGAGATTCTCACACACCTGCAAGCCGTTCATTTTAGGTAAGTTGAGATCGAGAATTACCGCGTCATATCGGTTTGTTTCGATGAGGTTGAGTCCAGCTAAACCATTCGCTGCATGATCGCACTGGATATCTTCTAAATCGAGGTAATCAATAACAGCAGTGGCTAAATCAAGGTCGTCTTCAACCAAAAGCAATTGAAGCTTATCTGTGAGTTTATTGGTGACGGATTCTGCCATCGTGACGACCTCTATTGTTAGTTGTAGTGTAGCTTTGTAGTGATCTTTAATATCTTGTTCGGTAATGAACCTAGACCGAAGTTGCTGAGCCTCGCTCGGCATTTATCAGCCTAGATATCATTAGCTTAGCTATTGTTAGGCCGTTTGTTCAACGCCTTTGACTCGATTTGTGACTTTAAGAATCAGAGACTTAATCTCACACTGAATCATTAACAATGCTGGCGTTAGAATCAGTGTAATAAACGTCGCAAACAAAATACCGTAGCCTAGCGCCGCTGCCGCAGGGATCAGGAACTGAGCCTGTAAAGACGTTTCACTTAATAGTGGCGTCAAACCTGCAAACGTCGTGACCGATGTAAGTAATACCGCTCTTAGTCGACCAGAACACGCTTCAACAATCGCATCGTGAACCGACTTACCTTTCTCTTTGATTAGCTCGTTGAAACGAGAAACCAACAACAAGCTGTCGTTCACCACCACACCGCTCAACGCAAGGATACCGTTTAACGATAGGATACTGATTGTTAAGTCATTCCACCAGTGCCCTAAGATTGCCCCAACAATGCCAAATGGAATCGCTGTCATGATGATCACAGGTTGAATGTAAGACTTCAGCGGGATAGCAAGCAGCGTATAAATCGCTATCATGGCAAGTATGAACATACTCATCATTGAACTAGCCGTCTCTTCTTGTTCTTCCGTTTCGCCAGCAAAGTCGACCGTTAATCCCGGGTATTGCGCTTCTAAATCGGGTACTAATGTGTCTTGCAACTGATGAACAAGCTCAGCAGGTGCAACCACGTCTTTATCTAATACTGCACTGATGTACACCGCTCGTTGGCTATCAATACGTGTGATCTCTGATACTTGGTAATCAGAATATACTTCAGCAACGGTGCTCAAAGGCACCACGGTACCGTCGTTGGTTCTCACGCTCGATTGCTTGATATCCGCAATGGTTTGGCGATCCGATTCTGGGTAGCGCACTCGAACTTTTACCTCATCCTTACCACGTTGGAACTGCTGAACAATATCACCACCAAACGCTTGCAATACTTGCTGTGAAAGACTTGCAGTATCAAAGCCTAACGCACGGCCTTGCTGTGTTAATTCAAAACGATACTGAGGCTCACCAAGATCCAAGTTATGGTCAATACCACTCACACCTTCAATCGCTTGCAGCTTGGTTAAGAACTCATTACCCGCCGCAGTCACTGATTCTTCGTTCCACGCTTTCAATTCTACTTTGAAGTTGTCGACCATCTCCATTTTAGACAAGACTTTGAGCTTCTTAACCCCTTCCATCTGGCCCACAGTCTCTTGCCAAGCATCAGCAAACTCATTCGATGTGTAGACACTGTCGCTGTCCAATTCAATTTTAACTTGACCAGAGTCATCAGCATCCGCGATAACTTGAAGACTCAGCAGTTCAGATGCTTCATCTTGAGCACCGTATTGCGCTCTCAGAGTTTCATCCGTTTGGGTTGCCGCCGCTTCAAGCACCAACAAGTTTTGTTGTGTTTGACCAAAGCTCGCATCGTTTTGCATCGACATATCGGCAGTTACCGTATCGCCCGGCATATCAGGGAAGAACGCTACACGAACCGCCCCCGTCATTGGTAACCCAGCAACTAAAATAAGCAATGACAAGAAAACCATCACTACCGCATAACGCAGTTTCAACGCCCATTCAATTACGGGGCAGTAGATACGCTTATTAAACCAACCTAGCCCAGTATCGGCAGCATGTTGAACGCGAGCCCACAGCCCCTTCTTCTCACTACGCTTAGTATTAATATGAGCAAGGTGCGATGGCAGAATGAACTTAGACTCAACTAAAGACAGCAACAAACAGATAATCACGACCGTGCCGAATTGAGCGTAAATTTGCCCCATTTTACCGTCAACATTCGCTAACGCTAAGAAGGCAACAACTGTCGTTAACACACCAAATATAGTTGGTGATGCCACCTTCATGGTGCCTCGTATAGTACTGCCTATCGAATCGCCTTCTTCTTTGCGCGTGGAATAGATACTTTCCCCAACCACCACCGCATCATCGACTACTATCCCGAGCGCCATAATGAAACCAAAGGTGGTCATTTCATTGATGGTTAACCCCATGAAGGTATCTGTCATGAAGAACATGGTGCCAAAAAAGACAAACGGTAAGCCAGCTGCTACCCAGAAAGCGACACGCACGTTTAAGAATACCGCTAACACCATGAACACCAATGCAATACCGGTGAGCGCGTTCTTCATCAATAGGCTTAAGCGGTCTTTGATCATGGTACTTTTGTCGTACCAAGTTTCGATTTCGACATCGCTCGGCAGCATGTTGCTGTTTTCCCAGCGTTCTACCACTTTCTCTGCTTGTTCAACAATGCTGACGACGTCTCCGTATTCATCCATCACGATCTGAATTGCCATCGCATTCTGTTGGTTATAACGAGAAAGCATGAAGGTATCATCAGCAAACATGTCTTCAACGTTGGCAATGTCACCCAAGGTAATTTGCGTACCATCAGTCGTCGTCATCACCGGAATCGCGTTGAAATCTTGGATCTCATACGCCTGTTCAGAAACCTTCAAACGAACCGTTTTTTCGCCATTACGAAGGCTCGTCGAGATAGCCGCAGAAGATTCCGCATTGATCGCTTCAGAAACGTCAGTCAGTGTTAAGCCGTATGCCTGTAGCTTGTTCTCATCAACCTCAACTGAGATCATAGGGTCAGCCTTAGCCTTGATTTCCAAATCACGAATTGATGACTGGCTCAATAGATCTGATTTCAATTGCTCGGCTAAGCTTTGAAGCGTTGCTCGGTCTGCGTCACCATAGATCTGCACCCATAAGGCATGATCTTGCATGCGAGCTTTATCAATCACAGGATTATCAGCGCCAGAAGGCAGGTTATTGATCGCATCAACCTTAGTTTTAACGTCAGTTAACAGGGTATCAAGATCATAGGTGCTCGTTTTTTCAATCGAAACATGGCTACCATTCGCATCAGAAGTTGACGTAATACGCTTAATGCCCGGTACGGTTTCTAACGCATCTTCAATCTTAATCGCTAGGCCTTCTTCCGCCTGAATAGGGTCACCACTGTCATAGGTCACAGACACTGTCACCACATCGGGTTCAAGGCTTGGAAATGCTTCTTTACGCAATGAGTTCAGTGATAACAGGCCTATGATGATCACGCCCACTAACAACAAATTCGCTGCTACAGAGTTATTCGCGAACCATGCGATTGCGCCAGTGTGTGGTTTAGTTGGCTTCTGGTTACTGTCCGCTTGGTTATTCGGTTTCAACTCATGAGACATGACTACCCCTCCGCCTTAGCCAGAACGACCATGCCCGCTTTAAAGCTACTTAACGGACGCTTAACCACTTGAACACCGTCACCAATTTCCAAGTTCAATTTGGTAGGATCGATGTAAATAAAACCACCCTTTTCAAATTCAACATTCGCGTTTGATTTAGAAAGCAGACCGTTGTCATCCACAAACCACAGGTCACCTTGTTGCGAAAGTGCAGAAGCCGGAAGCTCCCACAATTGAGTTAGTTGCTTACCCGAGATCGTCGCTTGCACGAACGTGCCTGGATAAAGATCTTTCTCTTGCTCCAAAGGGTTATCGACTTTCACGATCAATGAGCGCTGACGCGTATCTTGTTGTAAGTGCTGCTCAACACGCTCGACATAACCTTGCCATTGGAATTGACCGTCAGAACTCGATAGAGTCACTGGCCACGGCTGCTCTTTCAGTTGGGTGTTATCGCTGTTGGGTAGGCTCAACCATTGGCTTTCAGAAAGGGGGACAGAAACTTCAACCTCATCAACGCTGTATAACGTGGCTATCTGAGCGCCCGTTTGTGCGTAGCTTCCCGGTTGAACATCACGGCTCACGACCAACGAATCAAAAGGGGCAACCAAGGTTGTTTTTTCGAGGTCTTGCTCAGCCTTCACCAATTCAAGCTTGGCGTTCTCCAAGGCTGCTGTTACTTGTGCCAGTTGTGGTTCGCGTAATACTAAAGGTGAATCCGGCTCGCCAGACAAACCAGAGCGTTGCCATTCAGACTTAGCTTGTTCGCCTTGTCTCTGCTCTTCCAACAAATCCAGTTGAGCTTGAGCCACATTTGCCTTCGCTTGGGTTACCGCTTGTTGGTAACTGGTCGAATCGATATTAGCGATCACTTCACCTTGGCCAATCACTTGCCCAGTTTCAAACTGCGAGCTGATCGTTTCTACTCGGCCACCAACTTCCGTCGAAAACATCAATTCGTAACGCGACTTCGCTTCCCCGTAACCCACCACTTCTGCTTGGTAGTCACCGAGAGTGGCAAGTACCACAGACACTTGCTGTTGTTGTGAAGCAGGTAAGGTCGTCGTATCAATAGACTTGGTTTGAATAGGCGTAGCTTGAGGTTCTGAAACCGTTAGTTCATTCGTCTTTTGAGGAGCAGGAGCCACTTGTGAATCGTTGTAAGCAAGGGCAGCAAAAATGCTTGAACCAGCCACTAAGGTGATTGCAATTGTGATGGTGTTCAGTTTCATGAAGATACTCCCAAGCCCAGAGCTAGGCCTAAATCAATTCGGTTTACGAGACGGTTATAAATGGTTTGTGTTAACTGCGCTTCAAGGTCATAGGTTTGCTGCTGAACAGTAAGTAGATCAAAAATGTCGACCAAACCCTGACGGTATTTCTCTTCATAGCTAGTGAAGCTGCGTTGTGCGCTTACCAAGGCGTTCGTTAGGTGTTGCTGTTGAAGCGTTAATGAGGACTCTTGCCCCATTGCATTTTCCACTTCATTCACCGCATTGAGCAGTGTCTCTTGGTAAGCCCAGTAGCTGGTTTCTGTGGTTAGGTCAGCAATTTCTGCCTGTGCTTTTAGCTTGCCACCTTGAAACAGTGGTGCTGACACTTGGCCAAGCGCACTCCACAAAGGTCCGGTAAGCAGCGCTTCGCTCGGAGAATCCGCCATATCGGTTAGGCTGGCAGATAAGCTGATCGACGGCAGCATCGCTTTGTACGCCGCGTCAGCACGCAATGTTTCTGCTTCGATATTGAAGAAAGCCGCTTGAAGATCGGGGCGACCTGCTAGATCTTGTGTCGGCATATTGTCTAGTGGATTAATGATGGTTGGAAACGAACCTAGCTCAGCAAGGGATAGCTCATCAGATTCACCACTCCACTGACCCGTTAATAAAACCAATTCACGTCGGCTTTGTGCAAGCTGCTCACGGTAATCAGCTAAGGTTGCTTGAGTCGATGCGCTGCTCGTTTTTGCATTATCTAGATCTTCAAGGCTACCTAGCCCTGCGCGATAACGTTCTAAAACAAGTTCTTCATTGTTTTCTAGAATCACCAAACGTTGCGATTCGATATCGACAAGCTGTTGCTTCAAACTGATATCAAGCCAACCTCTCATCACACTCGCGACCAAAAGATCTTGAGCGCCCTGAAGGTTAGCCTGAGACGTCGCAATGTCTTTCAAAGCGGCGTTGTTTGTGTCTGCAAGCTTCTGCCATAGATCGAGCTCCCAACCAACCGTGACATCAGTGGTGTAGGTTTCAGTCGTGCTTGAGCCGTCAGTGCCTTCGTCAGCTTGACCAGAAAAGCTCGCATCGACAGTTGGTAAGCGATCACCTGAAGTTACACCTTGCAGCGCATAAGCTATTTTGAGTGCTGTAATGCTTTGTTGGATGCTTGGGCTGTTCTGCAGAGCGCGCTCGATATAGAGGTCGAGCTCCGGTGCATTCACTAAATCGGTAAGTTGTACGTTCTCTGCGTCTAGATCTTGTTGAGTAGAAGCCTGTTGAATCAGCTCTGCGAGTAAGCTTTGTTGTGTCTGATTAGTGCTTTGCTCAGCGAGTGAAACATAGTCGGCCTGACTGGTTGTCGTGCAACCCATCAATCCGATTAGAGCAAGTGAAATAAGGGAATGTTTTAAAGGAAGATTCAATTTCATCTTCTTGTCTCCTGTAAGAATGGAGACAAGATAACGAGCTGGGGGTTAAGAGAGGGTTAAGGCGAACGTTAACCCCAAAAGAAAATACAAAAAGCGTACGTTTAAACTTCAGCTTTACGCTTCTGACTTGCTTGAAAAGAGCCCACCGATTTTATAACCGATCGCATAACAAACCACGGCGACAGTAACAAACACCAATGCCGAGAAGAAATACGCTACAGACGCTGCGACACCAGCCCCCCACACCACGCTGAACACCAAACCGAGATAAGCCTCTTTTGGCCACTGGTAGATAGGAAACTGAGCGCCGCCAGCAATTAGGTAAACCATCGCAAACAAGCCAATGAAGGTAACAATAAGACCGATGAGAACGCGAATGTTCATGGAGAGACCCTTGATTAATTTAGCTTGGTTGCCATTGTTCCTAATCGAAAGCGGATATGCTTAGTCGGAACCGAATATTCTCAATCGAAATCGAATGTTCTTAATCGAAGCCGAATGTTATTAATCGCAACCTGATGATATTCAAGTATATCGGATAAAAGGAACTGGCTCTATTACTCTTCCGAGTGAGCTTTTACTCACGATAGACAAATCACAGTCGACGGCCAAAACCTGATTTCGCCTGATTAACAGGCACAAAAAAGCGGACACCCTCCTTACGTTAACTCTGTAAGTAAAGTGTCCGCTTTAACTGAATATAGCTTAAAGCAGGATGAAAATACCCGCTAAGCATGCACTCATTAGGTTTGCTAGCGTACCAGCAGCTACAGCTTTCAAACCTAAGTTTGCAACTTCAGCACGGCGCTCTGGTGCCATAACACCGATTGAACCTAACTGAATCGCGATAGAACCAATGTTAGCAAAGCCACATAGAGCAAAAGTCACGATCACTTGGCTGTGTTCAGATAACAGAGCTTTGTTCTCAACGAAGTCGATGAAAGCAACAAACTCGTTCATAACGATCTTCTGACCGATGTAAGAACCCGCCATCAATACTTCGTCACTTGGGATACCGATCAGCCATGCAAGAGGCGAGAACAGGTAACCAAAGATAGCTTGTAGCGTAATACCCGCAAAACCGAACGTCTCACCTAGGCTTTCTAGGCCAGTGTTGACCATCGCAATCACACTCACGAATGCAACCAACATAGTACCAACCGCTACCGCAACCTTCATACCGTTCATCGCGCCGCTTGCCAATGCATCAATCACGTTGCTTTGGTCAGCTTTATCTAGTTCGATATGGTCGTAATCACTTGGTGTGCTGCGCTCAGGAACAATGATCTTCGCCATTAACAGACTGCCCGGAGCCGCCATAAAGCTTGCAGCGATAAGGTATTTAAGCTCAACACCAAGGCCAGCATAACCACCAAGTACACTACCCGCTACCGACGCCATACCACCTGCCATTACAGCAAACAGTTCCGAACGAGTCATAGACTTTAAAAAGGGACGAATAAGAAGAGGAGACTCACCCTGAGAAAGGAAGATATTACCTGTAGCAACCAGAGATTCAGCTTTACTTGTACCCAGCAGTTTTTGCACCGCTCCGCCCAAGATTTGAATCACTTTCTGCATAACGCCTAAATAATAGAGCGCAGAGATCAAAGCACTGAAGAAGATAATGATTGGAAGTACGCGAATCGCGAAAATGAAACCTTCAGTAGCCAGATCACCAAATAGGAAAGCGATACCAACGTCTGCAAAACCAAGCAAACTCGAAACGCCATTGCTTAGGCTTGTTAACGCCAGTTGTCCCCAAGGGAAATACAATACTAAGGCTGCAAAACCGATTTGAAGTAATAGTGCACGAGAGACCGTTTTCCAGTTAATTGAAGAACGACTTTCAGATAACAGGTACGCGCAAGCAATCAGTGCAAGAACACCGACAAAACCAAATAGAATATTCATAATGTGTCCTAGTAATCCTTAAAGAGTGAACATGAGCCAAGCAAATGACATCAAAGGAACAGGACAAAGAACCGCAAGCAAAACGCTACGCGATGAAGGAGCTAACAGGGTTAGCGAATGTAACAACGAGTTGTTCATGTAAAAAATCACCTTATACAAGCAGTGGAACGTAGCTGGTCCGGTCCGTGGGGTCATTCACATATCCATGTGACGGCTTGTATTGGCTAAGCACCGGCTTAAAACCGGAAGAGAAGTATAAACAGTTAAGTGAGACTTTCATCACATTTTTTAACGCAAACGATCGCGCGATCAAGGATTAAGCAAAATGTATTGTTTGTCGTCGTTTTCGAGCTTCAAAACTGTAAACAATCTGTAGGGAGTTGAATTTGTAATGTTAAGTCTTTAAGTGTGTGAGCGTAATCACTCGGTTAATTCTGTGTGATTCTTACTACTTTTCTGTGCTCTGCCTCATTTCCCGAGACTTCAAGATTCATCTTAAGTTTAGATGCGTATATACTTTGTATGACCTCACCAAATAATTATCTATAAAATACCAATAGAGCTGATTAGATATAACAGCCATCGAGACTAAGAGAGGAAACACGTGAAGAAAATGGAAGCTCCGCACGACATGAACAATGGAGCTAGATTCAAAACAAATAGACACGGCTATGTGACAATAGTTGAATATTATAATACCTATACTGTTATTGTCGCGTTTGAAAATACTGGAAATATCCGCGCTATCAGTGCGGCGAAATTACGTACAGGTCAACTCACCGATCGTTCTGTCGCGCCTGAATCAATTATGATTGGTGAAAAGGTTGAATCGGTTAAACACGGGATACTAACCATTACTCAAGTTGAATCTGAAAATATTGTGGTACTGACCAATGCCAATAACGAAGAAATTAGAATGTTATTGCCTGCCGTACAGAAAATGAAAGATAAAAAAGAAGAAGTCGACAGTGAAAATATTGCCTCCCCAAAACCAACCTCTCTTAGCGAACTGACTAAAAGAAATAAAAAGACCAAAGACGTTAATAGCATGCTTAAGAAAATGCTTACCGATTACGGTCGATACGATTAACTCTCTGTTTTCAACAATAAAGCCTCTATAGATTTATATTCTAATATAAAAACTAGTTAAGCCTGCCTTTCTCAATAAAATACGTTGCATATTCGAGTGAAAAGTTAAATTTGATCAAAGTCTCACTCTGGATCTTTACTACAAATTAACGAGATATCCATCACAATCTCATTTTAGTTTTGTGATGGGGATCTTGTTGAAATCTGAATACTTCCATTACTATGCTCTCACACAATAAGAGAACGAAGTTTCTCAACCCCTAAAATCCAATTGAGACAAATATTATGAAAAAGATTCTTGTAGTTTGCGGTAACGGCCTTGGTACTTCTCTAATGATGGAAATGGCAGTAAAAGAAGTCGCTAAAAAAATCGGTTTCGAAGCAGAAGTTGATCACGAAGATCTATCATCTGCAGCATCAAGCAATGCGGATATTTGGGTTGCAGCAACAGACGTTGCAAACCAACTAAAAGACGCTGGTAAAGAGAATATCATCAGCCTTAAAAATATTTTTGACAAAGCATCTATTGAAGAACAACTAAAAACTTTCATGTAAGGTCAAAATTATGCAAAACTTTTTCGAGTTCATGCTCGGCTTATTAAAAGAGCCGGCGATCATGGTAGGTTTAATTGCTTTTATCGGCCTGGTTGCACAAAAAGCAGATGTTTCTACCATTCTAAAAGGCACAATTAAAACCGTAATGGGTTTCCTAATTTTAGGTTTTGGTGCTGGCGCTCTTGTTGGCGCACTAAATAACTTCTCTGTTGTATTTACTGAAGCATTCGGCGTAAGTGGTGTTATTCCAAATAACGAAGCAATTGTTGCACTAGCGCAAGAAGCATTCGGTTATGAAATGGCTCTAATTATGTTCTTCGCATTCGTTGTGAATATTTTATTGGCTCGTTTAACACCTTTAAAATATATTTTCTTAACGGGTCACCACACAATGTTCATGTCTATGCTGGTAGCGGTAATCCTGTCTACAGCTAACATCGAAGGCACTGCTCTCGTTGCAATCGGCTCGATCATTGTGGGTTCACTGATGGTTATCATGCCTGCACTTGCTCAAAAATACACAGAGAAAGTGATGGGTACTGATCAGTTGGCGATGGGTCACTTCTCAACGTTCTCATACTTAGTATCGGGTTACATTGGTAGCAAGTTTGGTGACACTTCAAAATCAACAGAAGACATCAACGTACCTAAGAGCCTAATGTTCCTGCGTGATACGCCAGTTGCTGTAGCAACAACAATGGCTATCTTCTTCATGTTTGCTTCTATTGTTGCTGGTGGTGACTTTGTTGAAACAGTATCAGGCGGTCAAAACTGGGTAGTATTCACCTTCATGCAGTCTCTTGTGTTTGCAGGTGGTGTTTACATCGTACTGCAAGGCGTGAAGATGCTGATTGCTGAAATCGTTCCTGCATTTAAAGGTATCTCTGACAAGCTAGTACCGGGTGCGAAACCTGCTCTAGACTGTCCAATGGTATTCCCTGTAGCACCAAACGCGGTACTTATCGGCTTCCTTTGTTCTTTCGCTGCTGGCCTACTAGCAATGGCAGTTCAAGGCGCTCTTGGCTGGACAATCATAGTCGCGGGCGTTGTTCCTCACTTCTTCGTAGGTGGTGCAGCGGGCGTTTACGGTAACGCAACTGGCGGTCTACGTGGTGCAATTCTTGGTTCATTCACACAAGGTCTATGTATCTCTTTCCTACCAATGCTACTTCTTCCAGTTCTAGGTGGCCTTGGTCTTGAAGCAACAACATTTGCTGACTTCGACTTCGGTGTAGTTGGCCTGATTCTAGGGTGGATTGTTTCATGAGCTTATTCGATTTAATTGGTAACCAAGGCGTTATCATCAACTCTGAAGAAAACCTAACGGTTGATGCAGCGATTGATGTGACCTGTTCAACACTGCTAGCAAGCAACAAAATCGAAGCAAGCTATGTTGAAGCTATCAAGCAAAAGCACAAGGACATCGGCGCGTACTATGTTCTGGCACCAAAAATTGCGATGCCTCATGCTCGCCCTGAAGATGGTGTGAACGAAGCATCACTGCAAGTAACGGTATTCAAGAAGGGTGTTGATTTAGAGTCAGAAGACAACGGTGACGTTTACCTTTCGATTACTCTGGCAGCGATGGACTCAGATAGCCACATCCATACGATTATGGCGCTATCAGAGTTGTTCCAAAATGATGATGACATCGATGCCATCATCGCAGCGGAAACTGAGCAAGCGATCATCGAGATCTTAAAACGATACTAATCTCGATATAAAGATCCTGATAAGCCCCCATGAAAAAAGCGATAGCCTCGGCTATCGCTTTTCTGTTTCTGGTGCTTGGTCATTTCTCATCGAATATGAGTTAAGGCATCACACCTAGAAAGCATTCAGTGGCGTTAAAACGCGTACATTCGTTTGTCTGTCGATAATTCAAAGCAATATTGCGCGTGTTTATTAAGGCACTCAAACACTTCTCGATCCAACTTAAAGTTATCAACGTGGTCCCTCAAAATAGCGAGAGTCTCTTCTAACGTCATGCCTCCACGATAAGGTCGAGACTGAGTTAGCGCTTGAAACACATCCACCACAGCAACAATTCGACTGGGTTGATCCAACTCTTCCGCCGTTTTTCCCATTGGGTAACCCGAACCATCTAACCTTTCATGATGATCAGATGCCCACTGACAAACCTGAGGTGAACTGAACAACTCCTGCAATGCGAATCGAGTGTCCGTTGCATGGCGTTTAATACAGCAATACTCTTCTTCAGTGAGTAAATCCGGCTTATGCAGAATGTCATTAGGGGTTTGCAGTTTACCGATATCATGGACTAACCCAGCCAGATAGAGTTTGCGCTGAGTGGTGTAGGAATAACCCAGCTGTTTGGCGAGGTATTCTGAAAGCTGCCCAACCTTTAAAGAGTGCTTAAAGGTAAACGAACTTTTGGTATCAACAACATTGGCGATAAACTCGGCAAAGGCCACCGTCTCATCCAGCGACATTTGCTGGGAGAAAAATGGCACAGGTTCAAAGTTATCCCTCATGTTCTCGAGGTATGGAATCTCCATAGAAAACCAGAAGTCATCCAAATCAACCAACTCGCACATGTGTTGCACAAGGTTGGTTTCGAACATCTCATCCGCTTGTTCAGTCAAACGTTCAATGATGCTCGCTTTGCCATCTGGTGTTAGGTTTCCATAACGATCAGAAGAGGTTATGCCGTATAGATAATCGACTCTATCGGCAAGCATCACGATGGCAGCTAGTTCTCTTTCTAACTCGCTGATATGAATAGCCCTTAGCTCAGACCACGGAGTATGGTGATAAAGAACCGGCTTAGCAAATATAGAAAGAACTGGGCACTCTTTTAAGATTTGGTAGCCCTTTTGACAATGGTGATAGCTTGAGTCAGGTACAAACCCAGACGTTAAACTGAGCTGTTCATCAATTTGCGAGACACCACAGTCGTGAATCAAGCCTAACGAAAACGCGAGCTGCGCTTGCTCTTCTTCCCACCCCACACTCAGAGCACATCGATACGCGATATAGCCCACTCTCTGTCCATGATTTTTACTTTCGAAACCGACGTTATCAAGCGCCTTAGCAATACCGAATAGAGCCTTCCTTAGGTCCACGGTCACGTCCTGGCAATGTTGATTCATTATTTAAGCCTAGCATTTTTATATTTTTTATATATTTAGGCCGCTAATACTAATGCATAGCTAATGATTATATACACAACTATTGTAAGGTTTAATGAGTTTCGTGATAGAACCAACGTATCACGAAAAATCCGTGCTACAAATGGTTGCATATTAAAAATCATGCGACATTATAGCCTGCCGACTAAGATTCGCTTAAATAAGCAGCCATAAGAAAAGGAAAGACATGTTTAAAACGGTTATCGACAACGAACTCTCCATCGCATTGGTTGAAGAGAGCTTCGCTTCTCACTACGCGGAAATCTCACAAAGCCAGAATGAGTACCTAAGTCAATGGCTCGTGTGGCCGCCACATTGTAAAACCGAGCAAGACTTTAGGATCTTCATCCAACGCTCGCTACACGATTATGCGGAAGGGAAAAGCATGACCTGTGCGATCGTGTATCAAGACAAGGTCGTCGGTAACTGCAGTTTCAATACTATTGATCATGATAAGCAAAAGGTGACGATAGGTTATTGGTTATCTGAGACATACCAAGGAAAGGGGATTGTGACGCGCGTTGTCCAGAAGCTGATTGATATTGCTTTCAATGAGTTAGATATGGAAAAGGTAGAGATATCAGCCGCAACCGGTAACCAAAGCAGCCGTAAGGTTTGTGAGCGCTTACATTTCACGTTAGAAGGTATTATAACTCGTAACGAGAACTTGAATGGCCGCATCGTAGACCACGCTATTTATGGACTTCATCGCTCTAAGCTCTAAGCTCTAAGCTCTAAGCTCTAAGCAGTAGTACTAAGAAGTCACTAGCTTGTAAATCGGAATATGGAAAAGCCACGGTATTAGTCCGTGGCTTTGTTATTTGACGAGCCTGAAGAGTTCTTAAAGCTACAGTTTATGCGATCTTAGGAATCACGATACTGAACTTGGCACCACCATGGTTGCTGTCGTCGATTTTGATATCCCAAGAAAGTTTTTTAGCCGCCGATAGAGCAATCGCGAGGCCCAACCCCAATCCACCGTTGGTCGACGTTCTGCTTGAGTCTAGTCGAGAGAACGGAAGGAATACCTCATCACGCTTATTCTCTGGTATTCCAGAACCATTGTCTTCAATCACCACCAGCCAGTTTTCTGAGTTCTCATCCAGCGTCATCCACACTTTGTCTTGTGTGTAATTACCCGCATTCTTGAGAACGTTATCGAACACCAAGCGTGCCATTGAGCAATCACACTTAATCTTGCACTCTAGCTGTACCTTAGATTCAAAGGTGGCATTGTCTAGTTTCGAGTAACGAATTCGGTCTAGGCAATACTCACGAAGATCGGAGGTCACTTTAACGAGCTCAAAGAAAGAGTTATCCATGACATTCAACTTCGACAGCATGATGATTTCTGACGTGAGCTCGTTGATATCCTCAATGTAGGTATCAATGTCATCGAAAAGAACCTGATGATTATCGGGGGCTCCCCTTCTTAGGATATCGGTCGCCAGTTGAATACGACTTAGCGGAGTTCGTACTTCGTGTGGGATAGCTTGAGCGAAAATATGACTTTGTTTTACTTTGCTTTCGATCTCTTCAGCCATGAAGTTAAAACTGCTGGCCAAATCAGAAACAGGATGGATGTCGTCCATGTCAGATCGAGTACTAAGCTTGCCCTTACCAAACTGTTTCTGCTTCTCGACGAGCAACTCTATTCTTTCTTGAAAACGCCTCACAGGTAAGTAAACACTTGCTCCAATCGCCACAATCACAGCCAACAACAGCCCTAACAAAAAGTGTCGTTCTGAGTCTTCGTACCATTCAATGTCAGGAGAGAAAAAGTCCCCTACCTCACTGAACCCAAAACTGAATTTAGAGTTTGGTAGCTGAAACACGGTCGAATAGAGGTTGTCATCACTTAGATATATCGGCACACCGTTTAAGGTTGTGTATAACTCACATTGTTGGCAAGGCGCCTCGCCCGACCAATTCTCCAACAGGCGTAAATTGAAGATATAAAATTGTTGGTAGCCTGTTCTATCGAGCTCTTTATAGAGAGAGTTTTCTTGATTGTGTTGACGAACATACTGCTCCGCAAAGTAGATGCCATCATTGAGGAAGGTTTCGATCTCGGTGCGTCGCATGTGCCCCTCACCAAGGTTCAAGAACAAAAATATCGTTGCCGACATCCCAGTCACAATCCCAAGGTATAAGCGAGCAAACATCGAAACCGAGCGAAGCTTCGTAGCAATGAACTTACGCAACCAGCATGTACCCCTTGTTGCGAACCGTACGAATCAACTGTTTGTCTTTTGCGTGAATGCGCAGCTTTCGGCGTAACCCAGACACGCGCATATCAATCGAGCGGTCGTTGAACGCGTAATCTATCCCTCTAAATAACTGACAGCACTGGTCTCGAGTCACGACCTGACAGATGTTATTAACGAGAAGGTTTAAGATTTCAAATTCAGCAGAAGTAAGCTTGAGGTTTTGGCCGTAGAGCGTGGCACTTTGAGCAGAGCTGTTGATTACAATATCGCACTGTTTTTCAGCCGTAGTTTCTTGCGCAGTTTTTACGGGAGTCGCTCGACGCAATAACGCTTCAATTCGCGCTAACAAGGCATGGCCACGAATCGGTTTGGCAACGTAATCGTCCGCACCAAATTTAAACAAGCTGACCTCGCTCATTTCATCGGCGGAAGCCGTTAGCACTAAAATCATTCCATTGTAAAACTCACGGGCTTGACGGCAAATTTGCGCGCCGCTCATCCCTGGAAGCATCAAGTCCAACAGCACTAAATCAGGTTCAATACTACGGATCGCTTCAAGTGCCAAGTTCCCTTCATGAACAACGCTAACATTGTAACCTTCAGCTTCGAGGTAAAGCGTCGTTAGACGAGCTATCTCTTGGTCATCTTCAACAATGAGCACTTTGGTTTTCGACATTCCTATCACCAGTATTTATTAAAAGCGAAGGCAGTATATATACTGGTCATAGATCATCAATATTGGAATCAGAGCCCTACATTTACCGTACGCAAAACATAGTAATCAATTTTGTACATACACGTTTACAGAATAGAGAACCAACAACCGGTGCGCCTTGGTTTATCAAGGTTTCCTCCTTCAGAGCACACCATTTTGATGTGCAAGGAAAGTGGCTCTTTGATAAAAGCGAACTGCTGCTAAACCTAACCTGTACAACAAAGCAAAAAGAGAAGCTGATAAAAGCCAGATACAACGCAGAACACGACTGTTTAACGGAGCTTTATAATCGCCGTGGGATCAGCAACCTTCTAGAAACCAGCATTGCCTATCGCTCACCGTTTGAATTGATGTTTGTCGACCTTGATGGCTTCAAATTAGTTAATGACACTTATGGGCACACTGTCGGAGACCAACGACTCAAACAGGTTGGTGAACGCCTTAAACAGTTGGTTGATGAGAAATGCATGATAGGGCGATTTGGTGGCGACGAATTCATTGTGATTGCCCACACCTGCCGAAATCAAAATATCCCACTACTTTGCTCTCGCATCATTGATGCCTTAAACCGAAGTTTCCATATCAGAGGCATCGGCAGTTTATCTGTCGGTTGCAGCATAGGTACCGCGCATTTCCCTGATAACGCGGTTGACCAAGAAACATTGCTAAAGCAAGCGGGTATGGCGATGCATCTTGCAAAAGCGAATGGTCGAAACCGCTTCCAAACGTTTACCCCAGACTTAGCACAAACCCTGCATCGCAAAGTAGAGATCCGCCATCGACTGGCACGCGCCATAGAAAACGACGATCTCAACCTTCACTATCAACCGATCATGAACACCAACAGCGACAAGGTGAAAGGGTTTGAAGCCTTGCTTCGATGGTCAGACAAAGAGCTAGGTAACATAGGCCCTGATGAGTTTATTAGCTTAGCGGAGGAGACGGGGCAGATTGTACCGCTCGGGAAATGGGTTCTGAACTCTGCACTCAAACAGCTATCGATATGGCAACGTGAGTTTGATAGTGAGTTGATGATGAGTATCAATATTTCGAGTATTCAGATGCACGCGACCTTTGCCGAGCAGCTATTAGCAATGTTGAACTTCTACAATATCCAACCTCAAAGCATCGCCCTTGAGATCACCGAATCTTCCATGATCTTCAAGCATGGTGAAGTCAGGCAAGCGTTAAGCGATATTTCTAAATTGGGCGTAGAGCTTCACCTTGATGACTTTGGCACAGGCTACTCGTCACTGTCGATGTTGCATGACTTACCGATTAGCACCGTGAAACTCGATAAAAGCTTCGTCCACGGTTCACACAAAGGGAGCAAAGCGATTGTCCAAGCCACCCATGCTATCTGTGAAAAATTGGGGCTAAAAGTGGTTGCTGAAGGTGTCGAAACCGAAACGCAAAAAGCGTTCTTAATCGATTGTGGATACCAGTATCTTCAGGGATTTTTATTTAGTAAACCAATTCCCTCAAATGAAGTCGAAAGTCAGTTTTTGAATGGTCGACAATCCTACAATTAAAGACTTATTTATCAATAAATTAAGTCGTTTGAATACTTCCTAAACAATCGGCTGCTGTGGGTGTGTACGCTTACGTATGCTTACATAGCGTTTAACAGTAAGAGGAAATAATTAAGCTATTGTTTATAAAGAAAATTACTTAGAAATTCACACAATAAAACACCAAACCATTATACCGACTAACTGTAATGACTTTGGTATTTAGATTACCCTCATTCCGTCCCTTTAGCAGAGCAAATAATCGGTAACCATGAACAGACAAAACGGCTTCACTCTTTTAGAACTCATCATCTCTGTATTAATTTTAGCGATCGTTTCGGCGACAGCTATGGTCAAGTTCTTAGACGTTCAAGGAAGTGCTCGGGCGAGTAAAATACATGATGTGGCTGGTAACCTTCGCACGGGTATCGATATGATCTACGCCAAGTCTGCGATTGCTGGCGTTGAGGATGAGTGCAACTATGTTGAAAAGACGGAGATTGAGACCTACTACGTTTGTCATGGTTACCCAATCGCCTATGTTGACTCACTAAGAAGACTGCTCAATATCGACGCAACAGAGCTTCATGTCATCAACAAAGAAGTAGACTCTGGCAGCAATGCCGAAAGAGTAGCTGCTATCTCTTTTGACGCAGATAGCTACACCTATTCACCTGAAGGTGACTTTTGTCAGGTACTCTATCAACCAGAAAAAGAACCTCAAATCGTCGTACTTGATGGCGCATGTTAAATACTCAACGATTTTACTCATTCAGAAGTTAGATCTAAACCATCGAGACAGCTCTTTGAATATCATGTGGTTACGATAAATTTGTTCAAAAATAATACGAATAGGGTTAAGTTGTTGCTACTTACATTTTTAAGTGCTGTTTACGTTATAACATGAACCTTATTCATATCTTATTTTTTATAATTAGCCTATAAAGATCTACATAGGTGCATGTCTGATATATATCAACAGTGTTTTGATTAAACATCTTTCATAAATAGATAGGTATAAATATATAAATAAAAATAGCATCCTCGTGCTATCTAAAACTTCCCACCTAAAAATTTCATTATTTAATAAGACGTAACAATACAAATAAAGCAAACTCAAAATACAATATTATCAGTGCCATCATCTAACGATATAATTCAATTACTAAAATAATGTCTCAATTAAATTATATTAACATTACATAAATTGACATAATCTAAGTTTATCCTGAAAAATTCTGATAAATCTCACACATCAATAAACCGAATGAATACCATCAAAAGCTACATTAGAAACCTCTAAATCCAGTAGCTAAACCTTCCACATAGATGCGGTGAAATGGATAAATACCAAAACAAATGGATAAATCCCCTTTACCCCTTGTAAATCATTGGCTTTCATTTATAAATTCAACTTTTGGGTGAACATCTCCATAACCTTTCATTAAAGCCCAAATTCTGCGATTAGTATCAACATCTTGAGATAAAATGGTGACATTTTGGTTATATTATTTAGATCGAACTCTTGTGTTGAATGAAAATCCCAGCCATCACATATCCATCACACAAATATAATAACTATCGCTTAGGAGTTGAGCTATGCACTGTTCTTTCAATATAAATAACAATAATGAGAGCTTGCAACTGATCTACAATGAAGAAAAAATATACATAAAAAGAGACAGTAATAAGATATCAGAGGAAACTCTTAATAGTAAAGAGAGTTTTGTTTTCAAATATCTTATTGAACACTCGTCAATATCAAACCCTCAATCTGCACGAGATGTTGAAGAATCTTTTAAATTACACTTTGACGAAGAGTTTAGCTTATACGCGTTAAAAAACATTATTGCTTCTATAAGAAAGAAATATCGAAGCTTATGCAAAAAAGCGAAGGTAGATAATAATAGCGAACTTATCTCTAACCTTTATAAGGTAGGTTACTTTATCGATCTCGATAAAAGCTCAACCAACCGTATCGCACCTAAGTACGACATCAACCAGTTCAAGCCCAGCCAGTTCGAGATGTTGAAACTGATGTTCAACACCTATCATCGAGAGCTGATTAAGGCTCTGATAGCCGTGTTCACCATCTCTTCCTTTTTCCTATTCGTTGTCTACTTTTCCCAAATCCTTTATACGACGAAGATTGCGAATGAATACAGTGAGAACACCAAACACATTGCCGCAGAAGTCATGGACTACGGTTGCGATAGCCACGGGGCTGTGCACTCGCTAAGGCACTCGCTCAACCTTGATTCTGTCGTCATGACCACACCTTATGACTCCTGCTATATCTCTAAAACACGTTCTAAGATGATAGAGCTCAATCAATTAGACGACTTCTACGATAGTGCTGACTTTGCCTATTCACGCTTCATGGATACCGAGCACGACATTGAGATGGTTGCTCGAATATCTAAACGATCTATCGAAGCTCGATACAAGAACTCACTATTGCCTCTATTAGTCGATTCGATTTCCATCCAGAAGAATGGTTACCACATCTTAAACCTTGGCGAAGAGAGTAAATCTATCTATCAAACCTCCCTACCAACGGGTGCAACCATCACCTTCTACAGTGACGACATTGTTGCACTATGGATTGCGCTTTCTCTGATACTCGCCACCCTGCTTTATCGCTCCTATATTCTGGGTTTCGTGATCTACCTGTTTCGTTGGAAACACATCTCCTTTGAAGAAGAGCCGATCATCAACACCGAAGACAACTGCGTTCTCTACTACGAGTTGTTATCTCGTGTGCGTAACGTTGGCGTTTTAAGCTTCATCAACACCATGAGACGCACCAATTTACTCACCTTTCATACTATTTTACTCATCGAGACAGTCAGAAAAGCGAAGTTAAACAACAGCCATGAGATCTATGGTGTCAACGTGTGTCCGAGTGCTTTGGTGGGATCGAACTTCGCAAGGCTCAGAGAGCATTTGGCCGCGATGGAAGCGAATGAATTTGTCGTCGAGATTACTGAATATTCGAACATTGGCTATGGATGTGAGGTTATCGATAACATTAAGGATATCAAAAAGCTTGGTATCACTATCGCTCTGGATGACTTTGGTACGGGCAATAACAACATCGAAATCATCAATGTTATCTCTCCGGCCTATCTAAAACTGGATCGTTGCTTTGTTAAGGATATCGAGTCAGGAGAGCACCATCAGGGTGTATTGCTTAATATCTCTGAGATTGGACGCTTATCAAATATCACGATGATTTATGAAGGTGTCGAGACGCGCAGGCAGCAATATATCTTGTGTCAGCTAGGCTACAACTTACATCAAGGCTATCTGTATAGCCAGCCCAATGACTCAGAGGAGCAATAGCCCCCCCCCTAATAGAAACCTTGACGAGCAACCATTGCCTATTCAAATAATCATCGCTCATACAGCTGCTTGAAGCCCACAAGGATGTGGGCTTCAAGTACCCTCCCCGCCAAACATGCTTTATCCAACTATAAAAATATCCGATCCATTTTCATAAAACCCTTGCCAATTCGAATAAAAAGGTTAGTGTTATACACATGTATATCACCATGCAGTTTTAATTATGACCGAATGGAAAGACGACCAACCGATTTTTAGGCAGCTTGCCTCAAAGATCAGTGACCAAATTCTTCAAGGTGTTTGGTTAGAGCAACAAGCATTACCCTCTGTGCGTGCGGTTGCTGCCGATCTCAAGATCAACCACCTTACTGTCATGAAAAGCTATCAGTTACTGGTGGATGAAGACTTGGTAGAGAAAAAACGCGGCCAAGGCATGTATGTGGCCGAAGGGGCACTTCAAAAATTGAAAGAGTCTGCACACCAATCATTCATCAACACACAGATCCCAGCCATCGCTGAGACGCTAGGCATCATTGATATGAGTGTCGAAGAACTCGTGAAACAGCTAGCACAACATATAAAGGACAAGTCATGAGTACTTTACTTTCCGTGAAAAACGTAACCAAAACCTATTCAAATCAAGTGGGTGTCGAGAACATCAGCTTTGAGTTAAAACCGGGGCAAGTGCTTGGACTGCTGGGCCATAATGGCGCAGGGAAATCGACACTGATCAAATCACTGCTTGGTGGACACAACTATCAAGGTGAGATTGAAGTAAACGGCTACCACCCTATCCACCAGCACGCAGAGCTCATGCAGCACTTGTCGTACATCTCAGATGTTAACGTGTTACCAGAGTGGATGACGGTTAAACAACTGCTTCGATACACACAAGGTGTGCACCCTAGCTTCAACAAGCAAAAAGCAGAACAGACATTAAGCAGCACCAACATCAAGCTCTCTTCGACTATCAAGCAGCTTTCTAAGGGAATGAAGGTACAACTTCACCTTGCGATCATCATCGCGACTGACACTCAAGTGTTGATCTTAGATGAGCCGACACTGGGCTTAGATTTGCTGTACCGCGATACTTTTTATCGCCACCTACTAGAATGGTTCCACGACGGTGAACGCGCCATGATCATTGCAAGCCATGAGGTTTCAGAAATTGAACACCTCTTAACGGATGTACTGATTTTGAAGCAAGGTCATTGTGTACTGCAAAAAAGCATGGAAGACATCGAGAGCGACTATTTCATTATTGAAGTCGCAAACAACCATTCAAGCGAGATTCAGAAACTCAACCCACTGACCTCACAATCAGGGCTAGGCACTACTAAGTGGTTATTGGAAGGTCAATACAAAGCGCAGGTTGAATCACTGGGTAACATCTATAACGTTGGTCTCGCAGATCTATTCCTTGCAACACAGATGGAGAAGGCATAATGCATCCAAGTTTTTACATGCTAGAAAAAGAACTCATCGAGCACAAAGTTAACACTCGATTGCCTCTGTTTGTCGCGTTATGTGGTTTCTTACTGTTCGTTGGTCTGTTCTTTAATGGCGCAGCGCAACATGAGTTTTTCTTTGAAATGCAAGTGAACGGTGACGTAAGCGACATCCACAGAGAGTTCGCACAAGATCTCAACTCAGTGATCTACTTTGGCGCAGGCCTTATTTCACTGATCCTGTCAACGCTTTACATCCCTAAAACGCTGCGTAAAGAACGCCAAGAAGGCAGTTCAATGTTTTGGAGAAGTATGCCGGTATCAAATGCAATGACTCACGGCGTGAAGCTAGGCTTCGGTTTAGTGGTGATTCCGGCTATCTGTGCATTGTTAGTGCTGTTCGCAGATTTTCTATTCTGGATATTGAACGTCTCAAGTGAGCAACAACTGGCGCTATTGGTTGAACAACAATCTCTGTTTTATGTGCTGAGCAACTGGGTCGTGTTTTTTGGACGAATGATGTTAGTTGCACTGGTTTTATTGCCACTGGCAACCGTCACTCTAGCGATTTCGCAGCTGGTAAACTCTCCATTGCTTGTCATTTTCATCTCAAGCTATGCGATTAAGTTCCTCTCTGTCGCAGTGTTTGGGTTCTATGGCATCAATGACTTCCTATCTCTCATCGCGTCATTACCAATGAATGTACTCATAGCAAGCAACCCATTAAGTGCGATTGCAGAAGCGCCGATTTTATCTTTAGGTATTTACGCACTGATCGGTGTTGGTGGCTATCTACTGAGCCTAAAGCTAAATAGAACGGACGATGTGAGCTTAAAGACGCTGTTCCAACGTTAGAGTCTATCCTAAGCACGAGCCTTTATCGGGCAGTCACATCAGATATCAAAATCTAAATCAAAGCTTCTGAGAAATCGGGAGCTTTTTTATTATCAAGACGTTAACGAGTACAGGGATGCGATAACAAGGAACAAGGAACAAGCTTTAGTTTGGGGTAGCAGGTTTAACAAACGAAGATAAACTTAGAGGAGGTATTAATGAGCTGACATTGAATTGCATTGTTGTTAATGCCTGCCAGCTCTTTGGGGATGATTTCGTTAGTCGCCGACCAGATGAAGGTCCTTGAGAGTGCTAATGAAATCAGTTTGTTGCGTTTTACATTTGATTAAGCTTTTCAGCTTTTAAAGCTCTACGATTAAAGCTTATTTCTTTGATGCTTCTTTTGACGTGTCTTTCCAGTATTGGATACGAACGCGATGAAGCTGTGCTCTTCTCATTTTTTTCATAAGGGATATTTCCTTTTCTTTAACTGCTCTTCATGAGCTATTTTTATTGCCAACTATTCGAATCTAACGGTGTTTGATGCCCAGATCAATGATACAAATCACAAAATATATAGAGTTTTGAGTACCATTTACATCAAAGTACGACCTAGATATCAACTATGGCTCAAATCAATCCTATGAGCCGCTGTTCAAAATTGAGGTTAGTTCTCTCAGATGACAAATTCATTTCAGTATCAATACAGTTCAATGATACTAATTTAATAGACCGGACCAACGCTGATTTAGTTCCAGTGTCTTATCATTTGTTGATTACATCACCTTTAAAGTTACGGTGTAACTAAAAAATACATTCAATGTGAACTAATAATCGCCACATTAGCCTATACGTTACAACATCAAAATGGGATTATGTTTGTAACGGATAGAGCTTTTGATAGAAAAAAGCCGTAATGGACCAAATTAAATAGACGTAATTAAATGGACGTAATTATGAGTAAAGTAATTCTGCAAGGGCATATTCTAGTGCCAGACAACGACCTAGAAGCAGTGACACATGCCTTGGTTGTGCACAAAGAACTGACACTAGAAGAACCTGGTTGTATTGTGTTTCGAGTCAGTCAAAGCACGCTTCAACCTAATCGCTTTGAAGTGTATGAAGAATTCACTAGCCGAGAAGCATTCGAAATGCACCAACAGCGAGTAAAAGCCTCTGAATGGGGTGAAATCTCCCAGAACGTGACACGTCATTACCAAGTCACTGATGTTCCGACATCATAATGATACATCCGCTAGCCAAACGCATCGTCACGTTGATCAAACAAGATCCCTTACGAATGAAGGTTTTAGACTGTGTCGCTCAGTTGGATTTGCCGCAGTGTTATGTCGCTGCGGGCTTTGTGAGAAACCTCGTTTGGGATCACCAGCATGGTTATGCCTCCCCGACTCCATTCAATGATATTGATGTGATCTACTTTGATCCCATTGATACCTCTTACGAATCGGATCTTAGATACGAGGCTCAGCTTAAACAACGGTTACCCGAACTGAATTGGCAAGTTCGCAATCAAGCCTACATGCACACTAGAAATGGGGATGAACCTTACCAAGGCTCATTGGATGCGATGAGTTATTGGCCAGAGAAAGAAACCGCCGTCGCCGTGAAACAAAGCCTCCATGGAAACATCGAGTGTATTTCTGCCTTTGGCTTAGAGAGTTTGTTTGATTTGCAAATCACACCCAATCCAAAGCGTAGCCGAGATATCTTTGATCAAAGAGTGCAATCCAAAGGTTGGCTAACCCAGTGGCCCAAGTTAACGATGAGTCACAGTTAACCAGCTGTCGAATTCAAACGCTAAAACCATTGACTAAAAACCCAATCAGATCGAACATGCCCCACTTCTCAAACCAAACGCGCACTTCACCAACTGCTGCGCCCTCGTCATACTGAGTAACGATCATGAACCCACAATATATGCTGCAAGCACTTGAAGCTTCGCGCCAAGCCCTACCCGATTGCCAACCAAACCCGCCAGTAGGCTGCGTTTTGGTGAAGAACGATAAGGTGGTGTCTGTTGGGTACACGCAAAAAGTCGGCGGAAACCACGCCGAGGTTGAAGCACTGAATAGTTATAACGACAAAACGGACGGAACAATGGAGGGGGTTACCGCTTACGTAACTTTAGAGCCATGCTCTTTTGTTGGCAGAACTCCCGCTTGCGCCAATACATTGGTTAGAGCAGGTGTAAAACACGTAGTCGTGGCGATGCTAGACCCAGACCCTCGCAATAATGGTCGTGGTGTTGCGATCCTTGAATCGCACGGTGTGAAGGTAGATGTGGGGTTATGCCAAGCGCAAGTGAGCACCTTTTTAGCCCCTTACCTTGGTAAGTCCTAGATCTTAAACAGCCAGTATTAGTTCAATTTCACTCGATAAAGCGGATTGACTGGCTTATCGACAAAATACGACCAAATATGATCGTAGACGGCATGTTGGTTGGGGAACGGCGCTAACGCTTTTGCTTCTTCTAAATTACACCAGCGGTACTCGGTGTGTTCGTCATTCAGTTCAATCGCTTGGTTGGGTGGGCATAGCACCGCAAACACAGGGATTAGCTGAATCACATTCACGTGCGCCTCATAAAACTGCTCCAGAAACTGCGCGTTATACAAAGCTTCCACTTTAATTTGGGTCTCTTCTTCAAACTCGCGCACGATAGCCTGCCAGCCTGTTTCACCCGCTTCAATCGAGCCTGCGACGTGACACCAAAACTCACCTTTAACACGCTTCATTAATAGCATTTTCATTTGTCCGTCGCTCTCTGAAATAGCGACACCGGAAACAATCGAAGTATTGAGTGGAATCATAACGTTACCTTAGTTTTAATAAGAGGGCGGCAAGGCTACCACCCTTGGTTTGTTAAATTGTCTTCTATGATTAAAAACGAGAAGTTACTCATCAATTAATGGCGTTCAAGCCATATCTCATAGGCTCGTCGCTTGGCTATCCAGTAATAGAACTATTTCTTATTTGAGGCGCTTTTCGATAAAGAGTAGAATCGCCGCCTTGTACTGTGTTTAACGTCTCTGAACATACACAGTAGACTCACAACCATTTATCACCACGATATAAGTATTAATACGACTATGCACTCATCAAAACCAACGCACGACTCAGAAAACAGCCACACACCTGAGCATTGCTTCACTCGTTTTCAACAGCCGATCGAGTCATATTCGTTGCCTGAGCGTTTCACATTCCCGTTCTACTACGAACCGCACCCATTGTGTGAAATCGCTTCTCATCAGCTTCAACAATATCTAGAAACTCAAACCGACTGGCAGCATGACTTCGGACTTGATACTGACGCTGGTCGCGGCAAAATGTTTGGTGTGTTATTGGTGAAAAGCCCTGAAGGTGAATTGGGGTACTTCTCTGCTTTTTCAGGGAAAATCGCCGACCAAAACCTACTGCCTCACTTTGTACCGCCCGTGTTCGACATGCTCAGCAGCGACAGCTTTTTCCATCAAGACACAGCCGACATGATGGCTGTCAACGCTGAGTTTAAAGCGCTGCAAGCAAATACTGAATACCTTGAATTGTGCGAGCAACTGGCACAGCAAAAAGCGCAAGCCGAGCAAGAGATTGAAGCTCAACGTCTATTGATTATTGAAGGCCGAAAAACGCGTAAAGAACAACGTGAACAAGGTAAAGAAAACCTTGATGAGCAAGCTTTCGAACAGCTAAATAATGAGCTAAACAAAGCCAGTGTTGCCGACAAGAACCAGCAGAAGTACCTAAAACTTAACTGGGAACAGACCCTGCAAGTGTTGCAAGCTAAAGTTGATGTGTTCAACACTCAACTGGCTGAGCTAAAAGAGCAAAGAGCACACCTTTCTCATCAGCTTCAGCACAAACTGTTCTCAAAATACGCATTCAAAAATGCAGAGGGACACACAGAAGATCTGAACCAAATCTTTGAAGACACCCCAAATAAAGTCCCACCCGCAGGCTCTGGCGAATGCGCTGCGCCAAAACTTCTGCAATACGCGTATTTGAACGGTTACACACCATTGGCACTGGCTGAATTTTGGTGGGGTCGTTCACCGAAATCGGAAATCCGTAAACACAAGAAATACTACGCGTCTTGCCAAAGTAAGTGTGTACCGATTTTAGGTCACATGATGAAAGGCTTAGAAGTCGATCCCAACCCATTGCTAGAGAACCCCGCAGAAGGAAAAGACCTCGATATCCTGTTCCAAGACGATCACATCGTTGTGGTACACAAACCAGCAGGTTTTCTATCCGTGCCGGGTAAAAACATTAAAGACTCGGCCTACACACGCGTTCAAGAAATGCACCCCGATGTTGAAGGGCCATTTGTTATCCACCGTTTGGATATGGCGACCTCTGGCATTCTAATATTTGCGCTTACACGACGTGCGAACAAAAGCCTACAGAAGCAGTTCATTACTCGTGAAGTTGAGAAGCGTTACGTGGCAATGATAGAAGGCGTTTTAGAGCAAGATGAAGGTTATGTTCGCTTACCACTACGTGGAGATTTATACGATCGTCCTCGTCAGATTGTCTGCTTCGAACACGGCAAGCCAGCTGAAACGAAATGGGAAGTGATTGAGCGAAACCAAGACACAACAAAGGTTTATCTGCACCCGAAAACGGGCCGCACACACCAATTACGTGTTCACTGTTCACATGAAGAAGGGCTTCACATGCCTATCGTTGGTGACGGCTTATACGGCAACAAAGCCGACCGACTGCACCTACACGCAGAAAGACTTGCACTTCACCACCCAGTCACCAAAGAGTGGATGGAGTTCCAGTTCGACGCTGAATTCTAAAATCTCTCATTAGTACAGAGCTTTAAAAAAGGAGTCACACCGCTTGTGGCTCCTACCTCTTTTGGGTATATCTCCACGCTTATTGCACTACATCATGATTCACTTTGTTGTGAAGAGTAGCATGCCCACCTTCTTCTCTCCTTGAGGCCTTTGATATGTCATCAGCTGCTTTGAATATACAACCCAACACAACTACTTCTTCCGTGATCGCTTCGCAAGCACTAAGCTTGAAACCACTCACAGACAAAAAGCCAGACCTAAATTCAGCAATGCTGAGCCTAATTGAAGAAGTTAAAAATGAACTCCCTCTTTATGAGTCGGAGACGTTTATCTGTGGGCCAAAAGGAAACTGCTCGGGTTGCTCTAAGAAGCTACTAGAGATGGTCGACAGTGAGTTGATGTACTGGGAGCACAGTATTTCAATTGGCCAAGGCCCCAACTTCGAAGAACTGCGCCGTTTTGGTAAGCTATGCAGCAGTGTTAGACGCGGTTTAGAGCGTAACGGTTTAGTCGAAAAACGGCCAAAGAAAAGATAACAAGCAAGTCGATAATCATTACAATGTGTCTTTGGCGATTACAAGCCACCCTGCTACTAACTGATTGAACTCGTTAGCTATAAAAGTAATAATGTTTTGTAATACAATTCAGTGCGCAGACCGACTTCGTAGATTCGGACTCATAGAGATAAGTTCATCGATACTTTCACCATATTCTTGAACGACTCTATCCTTCTTGTCTGACGTGCCTTAGTCTTCTGTATATCAATATCACATCAATTAGAAACCTATCTTGGACAACGGAGAGCCACCTTGAAGAGACCACAACCAGTACTGGGAAAGACCGGTATGCTATTTTTTCTCGTCATAATAAGTGCTTTCCCTCCATTGACCATCGACCTTTACTTACCTGCGCTTCCGCAGATGGTCGAGGTGTTTAATACTGACCGATCAATGGTCAACCTAACCCTGAGCAGCTACTTCGTTACTTACGCCATCGGTCTTTTGTTCTGGGGGCCGCTCAGCGAAAAATTTGGTCGTAAGCCGATCCTATTAATTGGATTAGCGGGTTATATGGTCGCGAGCATATTGTGTGCGATGACCAATAGCATCGAACAGTTAATTGGCGCTCGTGTATTCCAAGCCTTTGCGGGTAGCGCCATCACCGTTATCGCTACCGCCATTGTCAAAGATCTTTATGACGGCCGAGAACGTGAAAAGATCATGGCGACTATCATGTCACTGGTGATCATCGCGCCAATGGTTGCGCCTGTATTTGGTGCCTTTCTACTGAAAATTGCTTCTTGGCGAATGATGTTTGTCACGCTCGCCATTTTTGGTGCATTTGCGTCAGTATTAGCTTGCTGCTACCGAGAAACACTCGAAAACAAATACCAAGGTTCTATATTCCGATCATGGGGAAGAATGGGCGTGGTCATGAAAAACCGCTCGTTCGTCAAGCTGCTGGTCATTTTCTCTATCATACCGATGGCGTTGATGGGCTTTCTTGCGGCGGGTTCTTATATCTACATCGATCACTTTGGATTGACCGAACAACAGTTTAGTTACGCGTTCGCATTCAATGCACTGTGCGCCTCATTTGGTCCAACAATTTACATGAAGTTGTCCTACCGAATGCCGGTTCAAAAGGTCATCTCAGGATGTTTTGCTTTATTAGCGCTTGCGGGAATCTTCACCCTAACCATTGGCGACCTGTCCCCTTGGTTCTTCATGTTCATCGCTGCACCAGCGACATTAATGGCGATCATCATGCGAGTACCGGGGACCAACTTGATGTTGAATCAACAAGATCATGACACGGGCTCTGCCGTCGCACTGATACAGTTCTTCAGCATGATTTGTGGCTCGCTTGGCATGGTATTAGTTTCAATCCGCCCAGAGTCACTGATTGAAAACCTAGGCTTTATCCAATTATCCATCGGTACGCTAGGCGGCCTGATGTGGCTAATGGTCAGAAACAAAGAGTTCGTGACTAATAAGCTGAATTAAAGCTCTCAAGCCTAATTGTCATTCACACTACAATAAACTTGAAAACCGCTATAACGAAATTAGAAACCGTCTACATAGGTAATGCCGATCAGTTAAA